>JBLIKP010000049.1:0-18597 GCA_047635375.1 Sphingobacteriales bacterium
ATAAAGTTCCTTGCTTCCGATATGCGGAGTGATTACTTGTTGGTAACCCGAAGTACGTTGTGCTTTACGCAGAAATTGCTCTAACTGCTCACGAAGCTCGGCTCCTTTAGGCAGCCAAAGTGGTAACCCTTGCCCAACTTTATCGGAGAAAGTAAACAAATCAAGTTCCTTTCCTAATCTACGGTGATCGCGTTTCTTTGCTTCTTCTAAAAGCGCAAGGTGTTCCTCAAGCATTGCTGCCTTTGGGAAAGTCACTCCGTAAATACGAGTAAGCTGCTTACGACTCACATCACCTCTCCAATAAGCACCAGCGATAGTAAGTAATTTTACAGCTTTAATCCCGCCCGTGCTTGGAATATGAGGCCCTTTACAAAGGTCAGTAAAGTTTCCTTGCTCATAAAAGGTAATGCTACCGTCTTCTAATCCTTCTATAAGCTCTAACTTATATTCATCGCCTTTTTTAGTAAAGTATTCGATAGCTTCAGCTTTGGAAACTTCCCGGCGTAGAAATCTGTTCTTTTTCTTCGCCAGCTCCTTCATTTTTTTCTCAATTGCAGGAAGCTCCTCTGCAGTAAGTACCTTCTCCCCTAGGTCGACATCGTAATAAAACCCATTGTCAATTGGAGGTCCTATACCTAATTTCACACCTGGATAAAGCTCTTCCAAGGCCTCGGCCAATACGTGAGCTGATGAATGCCAAAATGCCATTTTTCCGCCTTCACTATCCCAGGTAAGTAATTCCAGGGTAGCATCTTCGTTTATAGGGCTAAAAGCATCGCAAATTTCGCCATTTACCTTCGCCGCTAAAACATTGCGCATTAATCCTTCACTTATTCCACGAGCTATGTCAAGAGCATTAATGCCTTTTTCATATTCCTGTACTCGATTATCGGGAAAGGTTATTTTTATCATCTGATTATTAATTTTTTAGTCCTAAACGTTCCAAACCTTTCCTCGCCATGGTATAATTTGGATTTAACTCGATTGCCTTTCGGTAATCGGCGGCAGCTTCTGAATCTCTTGCAAAGGATTCATAGCACAATCCTCTCATGTAAAAAGCTTGAGCGTAACGTGGACTTTTCTTTAAAGTCTTATTAAAATTTTCTAATGCTGGGCCCATTACATTCAAATTATACTGGATAACTCCTAAATTATAATTTGCCTGATAATAGTTCGTGTCGATTTCTAAAATTCGTGTGTAATCCTGGATCGACTTATCGAAATCTTGGGTTAAATAAAAGTACTGCCCCCTTGTATGTAATGCCTCTGTTGAATTTGGTTTTATCCTTAATGCAGAGTTTGCAAAGTCTAATGCTTGCGCCGATGGTAATGCCATTTCAATTAGCACTAACTGAATATACGCATCATAATAATCAGGGTTTTGCTCCACGGCAGTTTGAAAGCTTGATTTAGCCTTCGAAGAATCCCCTTTTTCTTTGAAGTTCATACCTCTATAGAAGAAAGCCTCGGCACTGTAATTATCAATCTTTAAAGCTTCTTTCAAATAATTTAAAGACTGGTCATATTTCTTGATATAAAAGAAGAATTCACCCATTTTGACTAAAAGAGGAACATCTTTGGGGTTTTTAAGATAAGCTTGCTCTAAAAAATAACGAGCCTTTAACCCATCCCCTTTTTTCACATGGTAATCGGCAAGGGTTATATAATGGGAGGCCTTATTACTATCAAGGGAAAAAAGCACACCTATGTCGGCATAAGCCATATCATACTGCCCCTTCCCCAAAAAGTATTGTGCTCTATTATTTACGTTTTCGGCTACTCCAGGATTATTATTGATAATCCGTGTAAGCTCAACATATTCGGGATCTGCTGCCTGAATGGTACCAGAATCTGGAACAAGCATCTCCGGATTTTCATCATTACCCACCTTGGGATCGTTTGCACAACCAGTAAATATCAAAAATGAAAGTGAAATAAGGGTCAACCTAAATATCATAGCTCGCAAAATTAGGATTTATCCCTAAAGGAAGAAAGGCATTTATGAGGTAATTCATTTATTATTTAAGACCAGCCTTGAACAAGAATATCGGCAATTGAAATAGTAGTAATCGGCAAGTTATGCTTATCTATATAGGCCTGAATATGCATTAAACAGCTTGAATCTGTAGAAACTATATACTCGGCACCTACAGATAAGGCGTTATCAACCTTTTGCTGAGCCATGCTCACAGAGATGGGTTCAAACTTAACAGCAAATGTTCCGCCAAATCCACAACAGGTTTCTGAATAGGGCATTTCAACCAATTCCAATCCTTTGATTTTCTCCAAAAGCTTACGAGGAGATGATTTTATCCCACATTCCCTTAAAGCACCACAGGCATCGTGATAGGCAACCTTATGATTAAAAGTGGCACCAAAATCTGTGACTCCCAGTTGGTCAACTAAAAATTCTGAAAGTTCAAATGTACGTGCAACTAGGTTATTGGCAAGATTATGATTTACTGAGTTTTTAAACAAGTCAGGATAATTCGTGCAAATCATCCCAGCGCAGCTGCCTGAAGGCGTAACAACAATTCTATCACCCTTAAAATCATTCAAAAATTTTCCGGCAATTGCCTTAGATTCATCTCTAAAACCAGCGTTTAAAGCCGGCTGCCCGCAGCAAGTTTGAGCCGGATTGTAATCAACTTTACAACCTGCCTTTTCTAACACCTTTACAGTATTTATTCCAGTTTCCGGGAAAACCTGATCAATAAAACAAGGAATAAATAATGAAATTTCCATTTTTGGGTTTTAGTTTGTGGTGAACTTCACCTTTAAGCGCAACAAAAGTAACAAGCCTAAAGCAAAAAAGAAGATAAAAACTAAAATGCTTAATCGCATACTTCCAGTAATTTGATCTATTAGCCCAAAAAGTAAGGTACCTAGTACAATTCCACCCTTTTCTAGCACATCAAATAAACTAAAAAAACTCGCTGTATCCTTGGTATCTCCTATTATTTTTGAAAAGGTAGACCTGCTTAAGGATTGAATCCCTCCCATTACCAATCCCACTGCCGCGGCTAATGCAAAGAATTGATTTGCAGTTGTGGTAAAATACGCAGCAATGCATATAAAAATCCAAACGGAAATCAAACATAAAAGTGCCCATTTATTGCCCTTTCTCATTGAAACCTTAGAGAAAAACCATGCTCCTAAAATTGCAATTAATTGAATAATAAGAATTGTTATTATTAATTGGGAGCTTTCTAAATTCAACTCCTTAGAACCAAATATTGCCGCAACATACATTACTGTTTGTACACTTAGGCTATAAAAAAAAAAAGAACTCAGGAATGTTTTGATTGATTCGCTTTTAAGGGCTTTTTTGATTGCCGATTTAAGCTCTTTAAATCCTTTCAATAAAATATCGGAGTGGTAAAGTGAGTTTCTCTTCTCTTCTTTTAAATTGAAAAATGTGATTTGAGCAAATCCCATCCACCAAAACCCTACCAATAAAAAAGAAATTTTGGGAGGCATTGAGGGATCTGTTATTCCGAAAACTTCTGGTTTCATCACCATTACTAAGCAAAAAACCAATAAAATAACACTTCCAAAATAACCTAAAGAAAAACCCTTTGCACTCACACTATCCTGCTTGTCGGGTGTAGCTATTTCTGGTAGAAATGCATTATAAAACACTAAACTTCCAGAAAAACCAATTCCAGCCAACATGAAAAAGGACAATCCGTAAATAACATTTTCACCATTAAACCAAAAAAGAGCAATACATGAAAGCGAGCCGAGGTAGCAGAAAAATTTCATGAATTGCTTTTTCATCCCCCCGTAATCTGCCATTCCCGAAAGAATGGGAGACAATACCATTATAATTAAAAAACTAAAAGACAAGCTAAAAGAGTAAAGTGCCGTATTATTAAATTGCTTTCCAAATAGCATTACCAGTCCATTTGAGTCACCTACCACTGAGTTGTAATAAATCGGGAATATTGTTGATGTAATTACCAATGAATAAACTGAGTTGGCCCAGTCATACATTGCCCAGCAATTAAGTGTTTTGGACTGATTTTTTGGATTCATGAGCGGGAAGGTAAATATTTTGGTAAAAATGGGCGCTTTTTTCCGTCCTATTAAAATAAAATATTTAGATTTCAAGAATAAAGAGTTTTACCGCATAACAATTATTAATAGTCATTAAAAAATTATTTAATTGGGAGATTTAAATGTAAAAATCGCTTCCTCAGGGAAGGAGCAGCAAGAATTCACTAAATTACTTTTAAAGGATGTTCAGGCCTTGAGTAAATTGTTAGAACAAGGAAGATTTGATATCGAGGTCACTCGAATTGGAGCAGAACAAGAACTTTGTTTAATAGATAAGAATTACCGGCCAAGTCCCAACAATCTCGAAATTTTAGAAAAATCCCCTGATACAGATTTAACTAGTGAATTAGCTAGATTTAATATGGAGGCGAACTTTGACCCCTTAGTCTTTGAAAAGGATTGCTTCTCAAAACTTGAGGAAAATATTCAAGTTAAATTAAACCACATTCGTGAAATAGCTAATGAATTGGAAACAGATATCATCCTAACTGGAATTCTGCCTACAATTAGAAAGTTTGACATGAAAATGGATAACCTCACCCCCTTGGACCGCTACCATGCTCTTATGGAGTCCTTGAAAATTTTAAAAGGTGAAGATTATGAGCTGAAAATTTCAGGAATTGATGAGCTTTTAATAAAACACGATAGTGCTTTACTTGAATCATGCAATACCGGATTCCAAGTTCACATGCAGATAAAGCCTGATGAATTTGCCAAAAAATATAATGTAGCTCAGGCCATTTGTGGGCCGACGTTAGCAGTTGCCGTTAACTCTCCTCTCCTTTTCGGGAAACGACTTTGGAGTGAAACCAGAATAGCTCTTTTCCAACAAAGCATTGATACTAGAAGAACAAGTGAACACTTAAGAGAATCAAGCCCTAGAGTTACTTTCGGAGAAAAATGGCTAGATAAGTCCATCCTTGAAATTTACAAGGAAGATATTGTCAGGTTTAGGGTTATCCTGGGAACCGAAGTGGATGAAGACTCAATTGAAATGGTAAATAAAGGAAAAACGCCTAGCCTTAGAGCATTAACCGTTCACAATTCTACAGTGTACCGCTGGAATAGACCATGTTATGGAATTAAGGATGGTATTGCTCATTTAAGAATTGAAAACCGCGTGCTTCCGGCTGGACCTACAGTTTTAGACGAGGTTGCAAATGCAGCGTTTTGGTTAGGTCTAATGAATGGTTTTGAGGATAAATACCCAGACATTGCCCAGGTAATGCGATTTGAGGACGCAAAAAATAATTTTTATTTGGCCTCAAGACACGGATTAGAAACTCAATTTAAATGGGTCAATGGCAAAAGTTACTCTGCTCAAGAGTTAATAAAAAATGAATTATTATCCATTGCTAGGAATGGATTGAAAAAAGCTAAAATTAATAAGGCTGATATTGAAAAATATCTAGGAGTAATTGAGGCAAGAAATGACACAGGTAAAACTGGATCTAAGTGGACCCTGGATTCTTTTGCCAGTTTAAAGGAAATAATGAATCGTGACGAGGTTATTTCGGCCATAACTGCAGCAACAGTAAATCATCAAAGAAAAAATATGCCAATCCATGAATGGCCATTAGCCACTGGTGATGATATCACCTTCCTGGAGCCTTCTGCAATTTTAGTTGAAGAATACATGACAACAGATTTATTTACAGTCCGTAAAGATGACGTAATTGAATTAGCAGCTGATATGATGGACTGGAAAAAAATCAGGTACGTGCCAGTTGAAGATAAATCTGGAAAACTGGTAGGTTTAATTACAAGTCGAAATATTTTAAGGTTTTATCGAGAAAATGTCGGCAGTAAAAAGGATATAGGCAAAGCACTAGTGGAGGATATTATGATTACCAATCCAAGCATCGTTTCGCCTTACTCTAAAATCACAGAGGCAATATCTATCCTTGAAAAAAAACAAATTGGGTGCCTTCCTGTTGTGAAAAATGAAAAATTAGTAGGAATATTAACCGAACAAAACTCATTACACCTTAGCTCAAGACTATTTAAAAGATTGATAAAAAACAATTATTAAATATAAATTGAATGAGTTGAAGTAGAATATTTATAACTTTGACTCGAATAATATACTTACCAAATAGAATGTCAATAACACTTGAATTAACGAGAGAATTATTACGATTTTCCGGGGATGAACCAGGCCCTTTAGTAATAATTTCCGGGGGAATTCATGGGAATGAAATTGCTGGTTTAAAGGCCTTAGAAAGAATAAAAAAAGACTTGAAAAACTGTCAAGGTAAATTCAAGGGAACTTTTATTGGAATTAGGGGTAATCTTGAGTCAATTAAAAAAGGGATCAGGTATCAAGACACCGACCTTAATCGAATATGGACTCAGAAATACATAGACACCCTATCTGATAAAGCAAATTTAAATGCTGAAGACAATGAACTCCTAGGGATTTTAGAATTTGTAAATAACGAGATTGAAGATTTCCCACATAAAGATGAGGAAATTATTTTCCTTGACTTACACACCACCAGTGCAAATAACGGTGTTTTCAGTATTGTACCTTCCGACATAAAAGACCACCCAATACCATCAGCTCTAGATGCTCCGGTTATTCTTGGGTTAGCCGATAAATTGCAAGGAACAGCAATTAAATATTTTGCAGAAAAAGGCGTGATAAGCTTTGCTTTTGAAGCTGGTTACCATGAGTCTCCTGATGCAATCGATAATCTGGAAGCTGCTACATGGCACACACTCCACCATAGTGGATTTTTAAAAGCAAAAGATCACCCAAATTTCAAAACAGCAAATGAAAGACTGAAGGAGGTTTCAAAACACCTTCCAAAATTTGTTGATTTAATTTACCATCATATAATAAAAAAAGATGATGGGTTTGAAATGGTTCCTGGGATTAATAATTTTCAAGAAATAAAGAAGAACCAAGTTCTTGCTTATGATAAAAATGGACCAATAAAAGCTCCTAAGGATTGTTTGATTTTAATGCCCTTATACCAAGATCAGGGTTGCGATGGATTTTTCTTAGTTTCGGAAATACAGAAATAAAAAAAAGCGGCTTGTTTATTACAATCCGCTTTTTTTTTGAATTCATTTTTATTACTTAACCGGGTAATAAACCTTGGTCAACCACTTTGCAGAATCTGGCTCCAACATCGGATCAGTTTCATATACCTCCCAAGAGCTTCCGTTTATCTCCATTCCGTTATTTTTTAGGAAGGACTGAACTGCTTCATGGGCCAGTCCAAGCTCCATATAGGGTCCATAATACGAAGTCATGGCTACTTTACCACCAAGTAATTCTTTGGCTTCAATTGCCCCCTTAGATTTTCCTAGTGATTTCGTACAAATCCCAGCTTCTATCTTTACAGTTTCACCCCATTCATGATAAATCGCGAATGGCATTCCGTTAATTTCCAATTTTTGCTTGGCAATTGAACCTGTAACGGCACTGTACAGTTCACTCAGCTTTGCTGCGATATCGGCATATGGAGCAGTTCCTGTCGAGGTTACAGCAAACATGCTTGGCACTTCAGTTAATTTAACTTCCTGGTTAGGCATTGATTCAGCAAATTTCTTCAAATTCGCTAAGCCTTTTTCGTAATCAGCTTCGATGAAATTATCCATCATCAAGCCAAAATAACGACCTATGACTGGGGGAGTTCCTGTTTCGGATTCAAATCCCCAAGTAACTTTTACTCCACCATCGGCAGACTCAATGTTATGAAATGCTTTTGCGGATCCTATTTCGCCAAAATCAAGATCAGTAGCTACAAATTCATTCATTCTTGTTTCAGTGATGGTCATTGTTCCAGTACCTACATCTTCATTACCTGACCATGAAGTGCTGGCTCCTACTCCTTGTCGTACATCTGAATACGTTGAGGTCATGTTTGGATCTAATTGATTCCACGGCAACCAATTATCGTTTTGCTCAAGGTTGTTTACTATTCCAAATACTGTAGATGCTGGAGCATCGATTACAATACTACGTTCAACATGCGTGGTTTTTGGCAGGAAGAATGACACTATTACTAACAATAAAATGATGAATAAAATGCCAGCTACAAGGTATTTTAATACTTTCATGATTAAGTATATCTAGTTTTTCTAATCCAAATAGAAAATTTATTTTCTATTTGATTTTATATGAAATAAATTTATTGCTTTGTAAATTCCTCAATTATCAATTCTGAGTTCCGGATGACTTTGGAATACCAATCCAATTTTATCATTTCTTTTTCTTTTTCAGTTAATTCCCAATTTAACCCTGTTTCCCTTAATTTAGTGGTTACATGATGTAAACAAATTGCCGCACTAACTGAAATATTAAAGCTTTCGCTGAATCCAACCATAGGGATTTTTACAAATTCATCACATTCTTCTAATGCCAATTCTGTAAGCCCATCCTTCTCTGTACCAAAAACCAAAGCAAACTTGCCTTTTGATATATCCAATTCATCAAGGGTTACATCATCCTTATGTGGCGTTGTAGCGATTAACCTATAACCTTCAGCTTTAAGCTTTCTTAAGGCTTCCACCGTATTATTTTCCTTTTCATTATAATGAATGATATCAATCCATTTGTTAGCACCAATTGTAACCCCTTGGTTTGGACTGTATTCGTTTTCATTTTCGATTACATGTAAGTTTTGAATTCCAAAACAGTCACAACTTCTTAGCACTGCGCTTGCATTATGCGGCTGAAATATATTTTCCAGCACAACCGCTATATACCTGGTTCTCTGCGAAAGTACCTCGCTAATTTTATCCTGTTTATTTTCAGAAACAAATTGCTCAAGATATTGGATTATTTCTCCTGAAGATTTCATCAAAAATTAATTTAAATAATTAAAAACCAAAGCTAGAATAACTTTCGTACATGATACAAAGTTACCCAGTTATTGGGATTTAAAACATTATAAAAATATTTTTCATGATAGCAGGGTTTTAAGACTTTCGAGTCTTTTTCATGAAAATAATTAAGCCACCTCATTAGGGGTGGCTTTTTTTATTCTTATAAACCGAAAAAATTAAACATAGAAATTCAACTTAAATGGCTTAATATTAGGTAAGCACTTGTTTTTACCCTTTGAATAATTGATAATTAAACTTTCTTAAACCAAAAAAAGCCATTTCATAAGAAGTGGCTTTTTAAGTATTGATACTTTTATTAAATCGGTAATGTTTTTATTTCCCAGGGTTAAAATCCAAAGAAACGCTATTTATACAATACCTAAGTCCTGTAGGCTTTGGACCATCTTCAAAAACATGACCTAAATGTCCATCACATCTACCACATAACACTTCAGTCCGCGCCATCCCAAAACCCTCGTCTGATTCAGTGGAGACATTCAAATCATTAATTGGCGCAAAAAAACTAGGCCATCCAGTACCAGAATCAAATTTGGTGTCTGAGGTAAACAATTCAAATCCACATGCTTTACAAGCGAAAACACCTTTTCCTTTAAAATCATTAAATTTCCCGGTAAAGGCCCTTTCAGTTCCCTTTTCTCGAATAACTTGATACTCAATTGAACTCAACTCCTTTTTCCATTGAGCATTTGATTTGATAATTTTTTTTATTTCTGATGTCTGCTTCTCATCCTTATTTTGTTTGACAGCCTTCTGGCCGCAAGCGACAAAAACAACTGACAAGAAAATTAAAATTAATATATACTTCATGATTTTAAATTTTAGTGGATAATCATTAACAAATTTTAAGAAAATTGATTTTTCAAATACTTCCTTTCATTTAACTTACGAAATCTTACACCAAATAATTTTATAAAACTGGAAAAAGAAAATGAATTAAAAATCATTAGAAGGCACCAGTTTTGTAACCTCCATTAATGAAGAAGCACAAAACCGATTGAAGAGTGAAGCAACAAGAAGCACTTCTGATCGTAATCAATGTACCCTCCAGTTTACCCAACTGTTCGTAATTGCCCATCTGTCCTAGTGCAAGATTGTGCTGGAACTATTAAATGGTAATTCAATAACCATTGAAAGTGAAAATATTTTTCCTCCTTTTTTATGTTTAATTTCAACCTTATAATTCACTTTATATAATCTTTTTAAATACTTCTACAATAATAAGTTAAATTAATTTTCAAAATATTATTCTTTAAAATCAGAGTATTTTCAATTAAAAAAAATAATTAAATAAACTAATACTTTATATGTACATATTTAATCAACTGATTAAATGAATTTTATATGATTTTAAAAATCAATATTTTTATGATAAAAATGTAAAATATAATTCTGTTTAGACTTAAAACATATTTTACATCAACAATTAAAAAAAAACAATAATTGGATTTGTCCGTACACTATTTTACTTTTACAGTTGGAATAAGAATATCCCAACTATGAAAACAAAAAAACAATTCAATCCACGTATGTTAACTGTAATGGCCATCGTAGCATTTGCTGCTATATTAGGGGTTACATTGCAGCTTCTACCTAATCGTCCGATGAACTTCACCCCTATTGCTGCCATGGCATTTTTTGGAGGAGCAATGTTCACAAATAAAAAACTAGGAATTATCATCCCATTAATTGCATTATTCATTTCGGATATGTTTTTTGGATTCCATAGTACAATGTGGGCGGTGTACGGAAGTTTTATTATAATAGGCCTTATAGGTATGAGAATGGGTGGAAACCCTAATGTTAAATCCGTAATTAAGGGTTCATTAATTGGTTCAGGACTTTTCTTTCTAATCACAAATTTTGCTGTGTGGACTACTGGGTATTATTCAATGACTTTTGCTGGACTAATTGAAAGCTATACAATGGCTATTCCATTTTTCAGAAATACAGTTGTTGGAGATCTTGTTTTTAACGGGGTTTTCTTTGGAGCTTTTGCGTTGGTTAAACGTTACAATAGTAAATTAGTCCTTTCATAAAATAATTTAAATCATAAAAAAGCCCGAAATCTTTAAGATTTTCGGGCTTTTTGTTTTTCTAAATATTTTAAGGCGCTTTCCACCCCTACTACTGCTCCACTCTCAAAATGTATCCATTCACTTGAAGTAGTAGGCAATTGAGGGTCTATTATCATCCTTATAGCTGTTTCCTGCAGAAAATCCAACAAGCCAGCTGCAGGATAAACCTTTAATGAAGTCCCAATTACGATAATACCCTCACATTGGGAGATTACTTCAGCAGCAACGGATAGCATTGGAACTTCTTCGCCAAACCAAACTACTTGCGGGCGAAGTTGGGAACCAAGCGAACAAAGCTCCCCTAAACCCAGGTGTTCCCCTTCAATATCATTTACTAATTTTTCATCAAAGCTAGATTGTGATTTACGAATTTCACCATGCAAGTGTATTACTTTTGAAGACCCCGCCCTTTCATGTAAGTCGTCTATATTTTGGGTTATAATGGTAATATCAAAATCCTTTTCGGACTGAGCCAAAAGAGTATGTCCTAAATTTGGTTTAGAATTCAAAACGGTTTTCCTTCTTTGATTATAAAATTCCAGAACGAGTTCAGGGTTTCGCTCCCATGCTTCTGGAGTGGCAACATCATAAATGGAATGATTTTCCCATAATCCCTCACTTCCGCGGAAAGTATTTATTCCGCTTTCGGCGCTCATCCCTGCCCCTGAAAAAACCACTACTTTCATTCAGTTAATTTAAATTCTTGGTAGACAAATTTGATTGATTTGGATTCAGAAACCTTAATTATTTTCTCAATTGTAATTTCAGCTTTTAGAGGAATCGGTGTTTTGAATATTGGTCCACTCCAGCAAACTGTATGATATTCTCCATTTTCGCCGCATGGATCTATTGGATAATTTTTAAATAACTCTTGAGATATTTCGCGTCCAGAGAATTCCTTTGGAAGGACCTCACTATTTAAACAGCAAATTTTAGCGCTAAAACCGGAGGAGCGAAATGATTCCAATAATTTTGATGTGTCATTTTCCCATAAAGGATAAAACCCGATTAAGTTTGATTTTGTTAAAAGACCATCCCTATAACTCCTTAAATCTTCCAAGAAAATATCCCCAAATACAATCACCCCAATTCCTAGGGTTTTTAGATATGAAAATATTTCAAAAAGACTTTTTTCGTATGAAGTATTCGATGGTTCATCAATCCACATTTTTATTAGGGGAAGACCAATACTACTAGCCTGAGCATCAAGAATTTCTTCTCTAATCCCGTGCATGGCGACCCTTTCGGTTTCTCTTGACAGTGTACTTACTAGATGTGTGACTTGAATTTCTTTTGACCCAATACACTTTAATAACGCCATTGACGCATCTTTCCCTCCACTCCAGAACAAGGCTGCATTTTTCATTTATTAAAAGATTCAGAAAGGTAAATTACAATTAAATAAGGTCTATTTCCCTTTGGGAAGTGATTTAATCAATTATTGAAGGTAGTCCGATAGTCATTCATGGCTTAGAAAAAAAATCAATAAAACCATTTTCTTAAAGAGAATGCTTGAAGGAAGCTGAAAAATAAGAACCGGAGATCCCCACAAATTGATTATTCCCGAAAACCTCAGGGTTGGAGTTTATATATCTCCCAGCAGTAAATCCATCAATTCCGGGTAGTCCGTAATTTAAAAGGACAAAAGCATAACTATTCTTCCTAATCATCTTCATCCATTCTTCTGCCGTGTCTGCAATATCAATACTAATCTAATAAAGGTTCAGCATCTTTTGGGTCACTATTTGAGCACTTTTATTACCCTCGACTAGTGATAATCTAAAATCTCTCATTTTAGTATTATTAAGGTAAAAATTCACTCCTTGATTGCTAAGAGAACTGATTCAGTAAAAATAGTTTTAATTTTTTCTGAACTTTGATTATTATAAATTTCAGATTTGAATGATTCACTTTCCTTAAAAACAGTATTAATCACAATTTTTAATCCTGAAGAAACTATTAACTCTAATGATTCAGGAGATTTGGAGCGGAAAGCAACACTGACATAGCTCCCGAGGTAAGGCTCAAAATAAAGAATATACCCCTCTAATTCTAACGAAAAGGACTTTCGAGATTTAACCCCATTTGCTTTCCTATCTCCTCACCAATCCAAGGAAAAGCCCCGTTAACCAAACAATTAAGAAAGTTTTCGTCGTCAGAATAATTTGAAATAACATAGTTAAAATCCTTTTCAACTATCATTATTCCAGCCAATTTAAAATCGTGAGGAAGTGGATATCTTCCTCGTTTATTTGGCATCCCAAAAATTGAAGAGGATGACATATCAGGTTTAATCTTCTGAACTAAAAAATTTAGGATACGATTTTTTATTGAAAGGGCATCAAACCGGGTCAAATCAGCAAAATATTCTGCATCAAAAATAGGTACCCTTTTTGAGAATAAAGGTAAATTCATAATGATAAAGTTTAAGCTATCTGGTGGTATAAGTTTTAAGCTATGCCAGAAATTTACATTTTTTATAGGAAAATATAATCCGACCTTATTGAATCCTGTTTACGAACAAAAACGCCTAAGGCTTTATTATAATAGTTGTATTTGGAATAAATCCTGTTACCCTAAATTCAGTCCTACGATTGTATTCATGATCTTCTTCAGGGCAATTGATTCCATTTATACATTTATTACGCAATTCGGTTTCTCCAAAACCTTTTGCAGTTATTCTATTATTATTAATTCCTTGAGAAACAATATATTCCACAGCCGATTCGGCTCTTTTTTGAGATAATTTTAAATTATATGCATCTGAACCTCTACTATCAGTATGAGAACCAATCTGAATTTTAATGCCGGGATTATCGTTTAACATTTTAAATACAACATCCAGTTGAACTTCAGCATCTGGACGTATATTGGATTTGTTAAAATCGTAATAAATATCTTTAACAACTATCTCCTTATTCAATACTATCCTCTCTAATTCTAATTCTAATTCAAGCTCCAAATCTAAGTTTAAATCAAGGGAAACTGTATCTGTAATATTTAGGTCTGACTTATAGATTATTTCATTTCTGGTGAAGTAACTATTTTTTGATAATTTTAAATTAAATGGTCCAAACTTATCAAGAATAAAATATATGCGCCCTTCGGAATTTAATTCAGTATTAAATACCGAGGTATCAGGAAGGTTGGTTAATTTTTTTACCACATCATTTAGAATAACTTTTTCCCCATTATCTAATCGTTCAAAAACTTTTATAAAAAGCTTGTAAACTAAGGGTATTGGTTCTTCAATTGGAATCTTCTTAAACTCGTAAATATCATCTTCTCCATTCCCTCCTGGCCTATTAGAACTTAGGTAACCAATATTTAAACTATCATTAAAGGCGAAAATCCCAAAATCATCTTTTGGCGAATTTATAGGAGGTCTTAAATTTAATGGAGCATCCCAACTTCCATTGTTTAATGATTTAGATAAGAAAATATCCAAACCACCTAGTCCTGTTAAATCGGTTGAACTGAAAAACAGCCCGTAATCAGCGCTAATAAATGGGAAATTCTCATTTCCAACTGTATTAAACTTAGACCCAAGATTTTTAGGTGGCCCCCAATCGTTTCCTAATTTTTTACAGATAAACAAATCAAATCCTCCAAAATTGTCGTCACTTTTATCCGATGAAAAAATTAAATACTTTCCATCCGGACTAATTGCCGGATGACCAACCGAATAATATGGGTTATTATACCTAAATGGCATTGCCTCTGACCAATTACCCAAAGAGTCCTTTGTAGAAAAGAAAATTTCTAACTTATTTACTTTATTCTTGTCGTTCCTATCAAGATTGGTTCGAGTAAAATAGATTGTGTCTTTTTTTGAAGTAAGGGAGACAGGACCATTATGATACTTGTTATTAATAAATTTTGAAAATTTATCTACAGAAACAATTGTGTCATTTTCAAAACCTGCAACATAAACCTTAAAATATGGTGTACCTAAACCATCATATACGTTACCCGATTTTTCTTTTACTCCCTCAAAACCTCTGTTTGAGGTGAATAATAATTGATCACCATATTTAAAGGGGGAAATGTCTGATAAATTAGAGTTCAACCTTGAAAGATTTCTCAATTCAAACACTCGAGGACTTGATAGCCAGGTGATAGAACTATCACAACTTTCAGCGAGGTACTTCATCCTTTTTTCTTGGGCCGGTACCTCCTGTGAATATTTTAAAAACTGTTCTTTAGCTTCTTTGTACTTTCTAGCGTTTTTCAGAACTAAACCATAATAATAAACAACCTCGCTAGGGCAATTCGAATACTCAAGGGCTTCGATATAACATTCCTCGGCATTTTTATTTTTATTTAAAAATCTGTAGCAGTCTCCTAATTTAATACAAACGTCTAAGGAAGGATTTCTTTTGTAAGCGTCTAAATAATATGGAATGGCTTTTCCATATTTTAATTGACTGAAAAAATTATTTCCAATGTACAAGGTTTGTTGCGCAAATAGCACTGAAGAAACCAGTAAAAACAATAAGGTTAAAAGGCATTTTTTTATCATATCTAAACCAAATGCGAAATTATTAATAATTTCTAAATCCTTTAATAGTTATTGAAAAAATACCTTGGGTTTAACATTATTCTTTTATTAGGATATAACCTATAAGACAAAGTTATTTCATGAGAAACATTATTGTGATAATACAATTGTGAAGTTGTAAAATCAAAAGAATAGCCTAAACTTAGTTGATTTGAAACCGCATAATTTAATAGGAAAACAACCGATTCTTGATGCCTGTAAGTAAACCCATAATCAAAGATATTTTTATACGTGAATATTGTTGTAAAATCAACTTGATAGTTAAATTTTTCGTTTATCCTAACAAGCAAATTAGGGCTGAATGACAAATCGTCCCTTAAATAAAACAACTTCCCATAGGATGCTCTCAAATGCCTTACTTGCTCTCCTTCTATGGGCCTTGAAACCCCTGAAAAGTTAATTGCTCCCTTATATAAATTATCAATTGACAACCCGAAATTTCCGGTTAATGTTTTATAATAAAACCCAAATCTTGAATCTGGCAACCAAATTTTTGAATTGGAATTTGGAATTACAATATCTCCTTGATCCCTTTGATTAATCTTTTCTAATTGAAATCCGCTTTGCTTAACGCCACCACCTATACCGAAGGAAAGAGACTTATCATTGCCTAACCTAAAATGGTAAGAAAAAAATCCAACTAAGCTATTATCGGTAAAAGCTGTTATTTGATCATTAGTTAACATTAACCCCCATCCCATCTGGGATAGATTTAATGGTCCAGCTAGCGCCAGTTGACTTGTACTAGGAGCACCTTCCAAACCAACCCATTGGGATCGATATGATGCCTTAACCGAAGTAAAATCCTCTATCCCTGCAACGGCTGGGTTTAATGCTAGGCGATTAAATAATAGATTACTTACTCGCGGAGACTGTTGCCCATAGGTAGAAAATACGGTTAATGAAAAAAAAATAACGGTTAGGAGTTTTCTCATTTATCTCATTATTATAACATAACCTGATTTTACAAATTTTCTCGATGGAACTCTCAAAATATAAAAATAGGAACCATCAGGTAAATTAGTCCCAGTAAAAACATTTTGTTCGTTGTCATATCCAGTGGTTTCGAAAACCACTTCTCCCCATCGATTAAATACTTGTACGATATTATCAGGGAATTTGTTTAGTCCATCTGTGATATACCAAACATCATTTACCCCATCATCATTTGGAGTAAATGAATTATAGAAGAATTTAAGGTCCAAATCTATCTGAATAACAGGGAAAAAACAGGTTAATTCATTACTATTTTCGCTCAATGGTGCAAAACATTTTGTTCTATCACCAATTGCTCTTACCACAATTGAAATAGTTTTGATCGAGGGGTTTGATTGAGCTTCCCGGTGTGTAATTCCTGAAAAGCCTGAACTTGGATTTTTCCAAGTTAACCCGCCATCGATACTTATTTCATACCCATTAGCCCCATTAATCACATTCCAAGTGAAACTTATTTCTTGGATACCTGAAATTGTATCCCAAATTACAATTGGACTTTCTAAAGCTCGCTCTTGAATTACCTTTAGTATTACTTCTCTGAAATCACTTTCACAATCCCCAACTTTAGAAATAACATAAATTATAGAATCAGATATTATTTCAGGAGTAAATTCCTTACCTGAAAAAATAAGATCGGATAATGAGGAATCAGCATACCAATTAAAAGAAACATTTGGTGTTTGCGATGCAGCAATTAATTTAGCATTCTGGCCAAAACATATTTCAATTTTACCACTTACTGTTGGTTTGGTAGGATTTGGCAATACCACAATAGATATTTTTGTTCTTGAAGAAATACATCCTCTTTCGTTTGTATGATCAACAAAAATAAATCTTGATGAAGTAAGTGGTCCGGTTTGATAATTCTCACCTTGGAATAACAAATTCCCCCCAACCTCAGCATCATACCATTTGAAGTCCTTTACATTTGAACCTGACGCTGAAACAGAAATCAACAATGAATCGCCAGGACATATTGTAGAAGCAAGCGGATCGGCGATAACCACATCTAGGTTGGGTAAAATGGTAATTATAACAGGAGTTCTAACTAACGTTACACAACCTTCTGCATTCACCCCTTCAACATAAAATGTGGTGGTAGAATTAATTTTACCAGTGTTAAAAGGATTATCAGTGCTTATTGCGCTTCCGCCAATAAGGCTGGTATACCAATTAAATGTTACACTTGTTCCTAAGGTACTTGTAGCGGTAAGTTGAACACTACCACCTGCGCAAATTGCAGCAGGTGGCGGATTAACAGTTATAACATCTAGGTTGGGTAAAATGGTAATTATAACAGGAGTTCTAACTAACGTTACACAACCTTCTGCATTCACGCCTTCAACATAAAATGCGGTGGTAGAATTAATTTCTCCAGTGTTAAAAGGATTATCAGTGCTTATTGCGCTTCCGCCGATAAGGCTGGTATACCAATTAAATGTTGTGCTAGTTCCTAAGGTGCTTGAGGCCGTTAATGTAACGCTGTCACCTGGACAAATAACCGAAGCTATTGGGTCCACTGTTATAACATCTAGGTTGGGTAAAATGGTAATTATAACAGGAGTTCTAACTAACGTTACACAACCTTCTGCATTCACCCCTTCAACATAAAATGTGGTGGTAGAATTAATTTCTCCAGTGTTAAAAGGATTGTCAGTGCTTATTGCGCTTCCGCCGATAAGACTGGTATACCAATTAAATGTTACACTTGTTCCTAAGGTGCTTGAGGCCGTTAATGTAACGCTGTCACCTGGACAAATAACCGAAGCTATTGGGTCCACTGTTATAACATCTAGGTTGGGTAAAATGGTAATTATAACAGGAGTTCTAACTAACGTTACACAACCTTCTGCATTCACGCCTTCAACATAAAATGTGGTGGTAGAATTAATTTCTCCAGTGTTAAAAGGATTATCAGTACTTATTGCGCTTCCGCCGATAAGGCTGGTATACCAATTAAATGTTACACTTGTTCCTAATGTGCTTGAGGCCGTTAATGTAACGCTGTCACCTGGACAAATAACCGAAGCTATTGGGTCCACTGTT
>JBLIKP010000050.1:0-18398 GCA_047635375.1 Sphingobacteriales bacterium
GTCGTCATACACCACCAATAAATAATTTCCTGAAACGGTTGGAGTTAAATTGAAATTCGGAAATTCAAGCCAGTAATGGATAAACGGTTGAAGTGTGCTAAATGAAAGTTCGTAATCCTGAATTAACCCTCCGTTAAATCCATCTAAATAGAAAATTTCGGCTAAATCATCGGGTTGCCAATTGGCATCACAGTGAATTACTTTATATGAGAAATCACCAATATTCTGCCCCAATAAATCAAATTTTAGAGTCAAGGTTTCGTCCCCACCTAAGGTAATTATTGGTGGTAATTTCTCACCAGTGGAGTGGTAAAGCATGACCGTTTTTATGTTTGAATCGTAAATCTTGTCGGAAAACTCAAATCGATTCGACTTTACGTATTCATAATCCTTTTGCGCCAAGGAGCTTATGCCGAAAGTCAGGAAAAGCAAAAAGAAGAAAATTGATTTCATTTCCTCAAATGAACGAAAAAATATACATACCATTACTTTTGTTTACACCTTTGTATGTAGATTTTAGATTACCATGACACGAATTGGATTAATTAGCGATACCCACGGCCATTTAGACGAGCGTATATTCCATCATTTTGAGGACTGTGATGAGATATGGCATGCTGGAGATTTCGGGACTTTGGCTGTCGCCGATACGCTTGACGGCTTCAAGCCTATGCGCGGTGTGTATGGGAATATTGACGGGCATGAAATTAGGGCTGCACATCCATTACACCAAAAGTTTATGTGTGAAGGAGTTAGTGTATGGATAACACACATTGGTGGTTATCCTGGGAGATACGACCATCGGATTCGAGATGAAATCAGAAAAGATCCACCCAAATTGTTTATCACTGGCCATTCGCATATCTTAAAAGTGGTAAACGATAAAAAGCTTAAATTACTACACATGAATCCTGGAGCGGCGGGAAATGTGGGATTTCATAAAGTCAGAACTTTATTGAAATTTGAGATTGATGGTGAGAAAATTCAAAACCTTAATTTAATTGAATTGGGGCCAAAATCAATTCAAACCGCCGATTAAATCATCAAATTACAACCTCTAGTTTCGGCATTATCCAATCGGCCTAAGACCGCGAAAGAACCATCGGAATGAAGTCTTCCTAAATCGTCAGTGGCAATAAAACTGCAACTTTCAATATTGGCAAGATCAATCACATTCAACACACCTGTTGAGCTCTGAGAAGGCGAAAGTGGATCGTTAACTTCCCGAAGAGAGACTTTCATCCAGCGAGGGCAAACAAACCTTCCTTGCTTATTTAGCCAAGCTTGGGAAAGGAGTTCAGTCATTCCGTATTCACTAATTATCTCCTTTACGCCAAGTTTTTCATAGAGCATATCATGTAATTCCTCACGTATTAGCTCCCTTCCATGGCCCTTCATCCCCCCGGTTTCACAAAGAATAACATCAGGTGATAATTTACCTTTTTCCGCAAAGCGCAACAAAGCGTGAGTGACCCCAATCAGAAAAACCTTTTTACCGTTGGCAAGTGCATCTTGAATTTCGCGTTCCATTTTATGAAAATCATCCAAATAGAAATGTTTTTCGGCTTGACCGCTAACCTCCATCAAATGGTTAAACATAAATACAAGGGAAGCATTTGGCCGTTCAAGGTAACCCGGCAGTAACCCGAAAAATTCAAAATCATCAATATTTCCAAACCTCCTCTCAAATCCATGAATAATTGAATCTTTGTAATTCTTAGTCGATTTTAAATGATGCTTTGAAGGAATTTTTCCAGTGGTAGAGCTGCTTTGGAAAGAAACCTCAGCGTCTCCTTTAAATGTTGCTACCCGATGGTTTTTGAAAAATTGAATGGGCAAATAGGGAATATCGGCCGTTTTTGTGATTGCTTTTGGATCAATTTTTAGGTGGTCTAAATACTTAGCGTAAATAGGTACCGTTGTAGCTTGAAAAAGAAATTGTTCTAGCGCCAATTTTTCGAAATCTGCTAGATTGCGAATATTAAAAAACCTATCTTTATGTTTAATTGACGACCCCATTTTGAAGGATAAACGTATCCTTTATATACTTTTAAACGTTTTACGTTAAGAAATGCAAAGATTGTTCAAAAACCTTAAATATACCATTTTATTAGCCGTTTTGATTTGGTCGGCTTGTAAGATTGAAGGCGGATTCCCAGAAATCCCCGTCATAAGTAACCCATCAATATCTTTGGTTAAAAATCAAGAAGGGGTAGACAGCATAGGTAAATTGAAATTTTCATTTACTGACGGCGACGCCAATATTGGCCTGTCACAGAGAGATACTGTACCTCCATTCGACTTAAATTTATTCATAGATTACTATGAATTAATTGAAGGTGCGTATAAAAAAGTTACCGTACCTAATCCTAATGGGACCGTAGATACCATTAATTTTAACGGACGAATCCCATTATTAAATGAGAATGGCACTACCGTTGATCTTCAGGGTGAAATCACCCAAACCATAAATGTTTTGTTTGCCGCAAGCGATTCCATTAAACTGGAATTTTATATTAAAGACCGCTCTTTAAACAAATCAAACAAACTTACCTTAGCTCCCATTGTTTTGACTAAATAATATGGGTTTAAATCTTAGAGAGAAAAGAAATTTAATGATAATGGGAGCCAAAAGGCGCCCTATTCTATTGGATATAATCCATTTTGTCACTGGCTTCGCCAAGCCGGTCATTATTTTTTCACATGGTTTTAAAGGCTTTAAAGATTGGGGACATTTTAACCTCGTGGCTAAGGCTTTCGCCGAACAGGGCTTTGTCTTTGTCAAATATAACTTTTCCCATAATGGGACTACCTCGGAAACCCCTACCGAATTTTCAGACCTCAATGCCTTTGGGGAGAATAATTTCTCTATTGAACTTGAGGACCTTGACCGCGTAATCGAATGGATTACTGAGGAACAACTTATTATTCCAAGGTCTGAAGTTGATCTAGAACAGATATATCTTTTAGGCCACAGCCGTGGTGGAGCAACCACCTTAATTAAAGCTTCTGAAAATGAAAAAATAAAGAAGGCTGCTACTTGGAGTTCTATTAGCTCCTTATATCGATACGAGGCAGTAGGTTCAATTGAAGATTGGAAAAAAACCGGTGTGGTTCACATTGAAAACGAAAGAACAAATCAGCAAATGCCGCTTCACTTTCAACTTTATGAAGATTTGGTTGGTCATCCTGAAAGGCTAAATATTAAAAAGGCCGTAGAAAGCTCTCAAAAACCAATGCTGTTTGTTCATGGAAAAAATGATGAATCAGTACCTCTGGAAGAAGGAGTAGAATTAAGCTCATTCAACCCAAAGTCTACCCTAAAAGTTATTAGTGAAGGGGATCATTCCTTTGGCGGGAAACATCCATGGAAATCTGATGAGCTACCTGACGACACCCTTGAAGCAATAGATATTACCACAGAATTTTTCTTTAATCAAGACGAGTGAAAAACGTAGATTTTATAATTGTAGGCCAAGGAATTGCAGGCTCCTGCCTTGCTTCTACATTAATCGAAAAAGGGAAGTCGGTCGTTATCTTTGACAACCCTAACCATAATAAAGCCTCCCATGTGGCTGCAGGAATGATGAATCCCGTAGTTTTCCGTCGCTTTACAACCTCTTGGAAAGCCATTGAAGCACTCCCCTTCTCCAAAGAATTTTACCGCCATCATGAAACTAAATTTGGCAAAAAAATGCTTCATGAGAAGTCGATGCTTAAAGTTTTGGCGAATGAGCAGGAAATCGATTTCTGGAAAGATTGCGCAAAAAAACCAGACATGGTTCCTTTCTTAAACCCCGAGCCCATGGTTTTATCTGAGGAGTTTAATGGAGTTACTGTAGGAGAAGTTAACCAAACAGCCCATCTTGATGTGCCCCTTTGGCTAAATGCCTTAAAAGACGATTGGAAAACTAAGAATATTTATTTCGAAGAGGATTTTGATTACGCTGAACTAAATCAATCCGGTGACTTACTTAAATACAAAGAAATTAAAGCTGAGAAAATCGTTTTCTGCGAAGGAATAAAAGCTGGAGAAAACCCATTATTCCCAAAACTGGAATTTAAACCTGCCAAGGGTGAGCTTTTGGAGATTTCGGCGGAAGCCTCCACGCTTACCAAAATATTAAAAAAGGGAATTTTCATTCTTCCAAAATCCGACAACAAGTTTTTAGTCGGCGCCACCTACGAGTGGAAAGACCTTGAACCAATCCCTACCGAAAAAGGGGAGAAAGAGCTCCGTCAGAAACTGGAAAATGTTTTCACTGCTCCATATTCCATTAATAAAAAACTTGCTGGAATACGTCCAACTGTCCCTGATCGCAGGGCATTAATAGGATTTCATCCTTCTGACAAACGCTTGTCGGTTTTTAACGGATTAGGCACAAAGGGAGTTCTATTAGGTCCTTACTTGGCTCACTATTTCACCGACAAATTAATCCAAAACGATTACGACCTTGACCCTGAAGTCGACGTTTCTCGTTTCTGGTAATTACTCCGATTTTTTTGCAGGTTGTTGATTAAATAGGCGGAACGATGGCGCTGAATATTGTGGCGGCAAGTATTCTGACGGCACAGCCATTTGGTTTCCATCGCGATGGGCACCATAATGTGGGGAAAGAATCTCTACACCAGCCTCATTAAATTTATCCTGAATACTTTGATGCATCATTGAATGGATTACAGACATTTTTTGAGGCGAATGAGTCGTAGCATTCAATTCATAGCTTACGTAAAAATCATCTAGACTAGTTTGAAGAACGAAAGGCTTTGGTTCTTTTTCAAGGAATTCACAGTCGGCAGCGCATGAAATCATTAACTCGTGGACTTGTCTCCAAGGCACGTCATAACCAATGGTAATTGTGGTATGGGCGATCACCCCTTCTTTCCCTATTGCAGAGCTAAAATTGATAATGTGAGAGCCTAAAACCAGTATGTTCGGGATAGAAATATCTACATTCTTTATTGTTCTTAATCTTGTTACCAAAAGGGTTTTCTCACGAACATCACCCACGGCATCGGCGATTTTCACACGATCACCCACTTTGAAAGGCCGCATGTAGGTAAGTACAATTCCTGAGAACGCATTGGCTATTGCTGAGCCCGAACCGAAGGAAATCAACAAACCAACAAACACTGAGATCCCCCGAAATACTGGTGAATCACTACCCGGTAAATAAGGGAAAATTACAATTGCTGTAAAGATAATTACCACCACCCTTAAAATGTTAAAGGTTGGCGTAGCCCAATCCTCATAGAAACCTGGAAGCGTTAAATTTCCTTTTCCTATTTCGTTGAAAATAAAGCGAATACCCTTTATTATATAAAATGAAATTGCACAAATTACGGCGATATAAAATAAATTAGGCAGAAACCCAAAAAAGGATAAAAAAACCGATTTCAGTGGTGTAATCACATACCCAATTAGCTTTCCAGCTAAATGTTGGGTTTCTGGGAAATACCCAAGAATAGCGGGTATAAAAAAGTAAAAAAGGACACCAAAAACAAACCAACGCAAAGCCTGTGCAGCCCAAAGAATTATGATATAAATACGGGTAGCGCTTATGATTTCAATGTTTTGAATCTTAATCGATTTTATTTTAGACTCCTTAATTCCCCTAATTTTTAGGTATAGCCTTGGAAACAAACGATTTATCAGCTTAATTAGGAAGACAAGCACTCCTATGGTTATTGCAGACCAAAGCAGACCCAAAAGAATACGTTTAACCGTTTTCCAGGTTTCCTTTTTCTCAGAAGAAGTTTTAAATCTATTTTTTATGGTAATAGCAAGTGCTTCCGCAGTAACGTTTTGATTTTTCGCATCCTCATCAGTAATGGTTAAAAGCGGTTTAGTCAAGTATCCAATTACAAAACCAGCATTACTTGGCTTTACCGTAAATGAGTCCGAAGAAAAACCTTCAAAGGTTAAAATTTCAGAAAGTCGAGTTTGGGTAATTGTAGCTCGCTCCACTCCTGACATGTCACCCATCCCATATTGGAGATGAAGGATGGTATCTCCCTTAAATAAAACTGGGTAACTTTTCAAGGAATCCCCCTGAGTCAACACCGCGTTCTGTCCTAATCCTGAAAGGGTTATCGACATTAAAACAATTGTAAATACCGATTGAAAAAATCTCATAATTCCCATATTATATTTGAGGGTCCAATATTTTTATTAGTACAATTTTAAGACCGAAAATCTTTAATTCATGCATCCTATGAATAATTTCTCGCAAATTTTCGAAGAAAATATATAATTGGCTGAATATCAAAGCATTTATTTTCTTTGGCAGACCTTAAATTTTCATTGCTGAAAGCCGGATATCATCAATTTACGCCCGATTTCGGCTGGGTTTTCCACAAGTAGCGAAATATTGCCGATTTTGTGGATTTTTTTGTGTTAAAATGTGGGAAAAACAGCCCCTCAAATCGCACCTAAAAAGCTATCTTTGGTCTTTTACCAAAACACGCATTCATGAGCGAAGAGAAAAATAAGAATGATCAATATTCAGCTGATAATATACAGGTCCTCGAGGGTTTAGAAGCCGTTAGAAAGAGACCCGCGATGTATATTGGTGATGTGGGTGTCAAAGGTCTTCATCACTTGGTGTATGAGGTAGTCGATAACTCTATTGATGAGGCATTAGCTGGACATTGTGATACCATCGATGTAATCATCCATAAAAGAAATAGCGTTACTGTTATAGACAACGGTCGTGGTATTCCTGTCGAACTGCATAAGAAAGAAAATCGCTCGGCTTTAGAAGTTGTAATGACTGTTCTTCACGCTGGGGGTAAATTTGATAAAGACACATATAAAGTTTCTGGGGGTCTTCACGGTGTGGGTGTGAGTTGTGTAAACGCACTTTCAATCGAGCTTAAAGCTGAAGTCCATAGAAATGGTAAAGTTTGGGAACAAAATTATTCAAAAGGCGCCCCGCTTCACCCAGTGAGAGAAATTGGAGTTACAGACATCAACGGAACCAAGGTTACCTTCCTTCCTGATGATACTATCTTCAACGTAAGTGAATACAAATATGACACGTTAGCATCAAGACTTCGTGAACTAGCATACTTGAACAAGGGTATTCGCCTAAACCTGACCGACGAACGTGATGAGGAAGACGGTGAGCCACGCAAGGAATCATTCTTCAGTGAAGGTGGCCTTAGAGAATTTGTCGCCTACCTTGACGGAAACCGCGAAAAACTTATCCCTTCTCCAATCTATTTAGATGTGAACAGCGGAACGGTACCGGTTGAAGTTGCAATGCAATACAATACTGCATACGTAGAGAATGTACATTCGTACGTAAACAACATTAACACAATTGAGGGTGGTACTCACGTTTCTGGTTTTAGAAGAGCGTTAACTCGTACCCTAAAATCATACGCTGAGAAATCAGGACAATTAGCAAAACTTAAATTTGACATTAGTGGTGACGATTTCCGTGAAGGACTAACCGCCGTTATTTCCGTAAAAGTTGCTGAGCCACAATTCGAAGGTCAAACAAAAACAAAGCTTGGAAACTCTGATGTAATGGGAGCTGTAGATACTTGCGTTAGCGAGCATTTATCTCATTACCTTGAAGAAAACCCAAAGGAGGCAAGAATCATTGTCCAAAAGGTTATCCTAGCGGCAACAGCTCGCCACGCAGCAAGAAAGGCAAGAGATCTTGTTCAACGAAAAAGTGTTTTAATGAGCACAGGGCTTCCAGGTAAGCTTTCTGATTGCTCAGAAAAAGATGCTGCCAAATGCGAAATCTACCTTGTAGAGGGAGATTCGGCGGGTGGAACGGCCAAGCAAGGTCGTGACCGTAACTTCCAAGCCATACTGCCATTAAGAGGTAAAATCTTAAACGTAGAAAAAGCCATGGAGCATAAAATCTACGAGAACGAGGAGATAAAAAATATCTTCACCGCTCTTGGGATTACCATTGGAACCGAAGAAGACAACAAGGCATTAAACCTTGATAAACTTAGATACCACAAGGTAGTCATCATGTGTGATGCCGATATCGATGGATCGCATATCACCACGCTTATTCTAACGTTCTTTTTTAGAAACATGAAGGAGCTAATTGATAACGGTTACATTTACATTGCAACACCTCCTTTATATCTAGTAAAACAAGGTAAAAATGCTGAGTATGCTTGGAACGACGATCAACGTGACGCAATTGCACAACGTTTGTCAGGTCCTAACCAACATAAGGTAGGTATCCAGCGTTACAAGGGTCTTGGAGAGATGAATGCTGATCAGTTATGGGAAACCACTATGGATCCGGAAACTAGAACGCTTCGTCAAGTAACCATTGATAACGCTGCCGAGGCTGACCACATCTTCTCCATGTTAATGGGTGATGATGTTCCGCCAAGGAGAGAATTTATTGAAAAGAATGCCAAATATGCAAAACTTGATGTTTAATCAACAATCCATATAAACTAAAAAAGCCCCGTTTTCACGGGGCTTTTTTTATGATTAATACTTTATGAATTACATAAGTAATAGGTAAGTTGCCGCTCCTGCTATGTATCCAACCAAAGCTAAAGACCCGATTTTTCTTAAGTACCAAAAGAAGTCTATTTTCTCTAAGCCCATTACTGCAACACCTGCCGCAGATCCAATGATTAGAATTGAGCCACCTGTACCAGCACAGTAAGCTAAGAACTCCCAAAATCTTCCGTCTTGAACGAAATATTTCGCCCAAACCAGCTGATCTGGAGGCGTTGAAGCCAACATAGCTGGAGTTGTTACATCGTACATACCCATTGAGGCTGCAACTAAAGGAACGTTGTCTACAATGGCAGATAATAATCCAATTGCAAAGTCAATAGCGTAAACATTATTTAATCGCTCTCTTAAAATACCCGCAAGATCAGTAAGATGTCCGGCACTTTGCAAACTGCTAATTGCCACTAATATCCCAAGGAAGAACAAAACACTTGGTGTGTCAATCTTTCTAAGAATTCCTATAACTGATAAATTGGATTTTTCTTCCACGTTTTTTTGACGATGCATTACCTCGGTGATAATCCATAGAATACTTAAACTAAAAAGCATCCCCATATATGGAGGTAAATGAGTCACTGTTTTAAAAACAGGAACAAATAATAATAATGCCACACCCGCAATGAAGACAATTCTTCGCTCCATTTTCTTGGGCCTAATGTTATTTGCATGCTCATCAATAATAACGTCTGGTCTGGTAATATTTCCCTTAACCATAAACGATGAAATTATTAACGGAACTATCATACATACGAATGAAGGAACTATTAATCGAGTGATCACATTCATTGCCGTAATCTGATCTCCAATCCAAAGCATTGTCGTGGTAACATCACCAATTGGTGACCATGCTCCTCCAGCGTTGGCTGATATTACTACCATACCGGCGAAGAACCAACGGTCCTTTTGCCCACCAATTAATTTCCTCAACAGTGAAATCATCACGATTGAAGTCGTAAGGTTATCTAAAGCTGCTGAGAAGAAAAACGTAAGTATACAGATGATCCAAAGCAATTTCACCTTATTGGTAGTCTGTATTTTATCAGTAATAATATCAAACCCTTCATGAGCGTCGATAAGCTCTACAATAGTCATTGCTCCCAATAGGAAGAATATAATCTCCGAAATATGCGCTAAAAAGTAGGAAAGCTCATGCCCCACAAAATGTGCCGCATCACTATCCGGATTTAGATTTAAGTATTCTGCAAAGTTTTCACTTCCCGCTAAAAGTTTGTCGGCACCTAAAATATAAACGGTCCAAGCAAGAACCCCAATAAAAAGCGCACTTGCTGCCTTATCGATCTTTAGGGGATGCTCCAGCGTTATCGCTAAATACCCTAATACAAAGATCACAATCATTAAAATGTACATGATTTATATATTTAGATTTTTTGTTGAAAGAATAAAATGGCGAAAAATTGAATTTCACCGACCACAAATATCAATTATTGAACTGTAAAATTAAAGCCCCAAATCAATTAATGAATATATTTGTCAAGTATTTTTGCATTATGAGAAAAACGTTTAAACTTTTCGGTCAAGGAATAATCGGTATTTTTTTGCTAATAATTTCATTATCAGCATTTTCTCAAGAATTTGAGGAGCCAATAGTTGAAAAACTTAGGGACAAATTGGTTTCTAAGGAATTTTCCATTTCTCCACTATTACAAGCAGGATATTCATTAAATGGCTTTAATAACGGTGAAGATGCTTTTAATGTGGGTGCAATGCGACTTTTAATTAAGGGCGAATTGGACAATGGGTTTAGTTATTTTATTCAACCCGACTTTGCCGTAAACCCGATCATTCTTGATGCAAGTTTCCATTGGAAATACAATAATCATTTAAAATTTGGGGTTGGGATTATGAAAACCCCGTTTAGCACTGAAGTTATCATTTCTGCCGCCAACCTTGACTTTGTCAATCGGTCAATGGTGGTTTCAAACCTTGCCTCCAACCGTCAGCTTGGATTTAATGTGGAAGGGTATTTCTACAAGAATCTTGCAGGTTATAATGTTGGTGTGTATAATGGAAACGGACGAGTACTTGCCGGTGACAACAATAACGCGCTTATGAAAGCGGCTCGTTTATTTTGGTCGCCTATAAAGGAAGAGAGTGAAGAATTAAAAATTGGATTACATGGGTATATTAATAGTCAGCCCAATCTTTTTGCCGACTTTTTGACCTTGCCCGACTTTGAACCTGGAGATCAGAGATTTCGGGGAGCAGATATCCGTTACGGAACGAAGAAAATAATTTTAGCAGGGGAAATTATCTCAGGGAAAATACAATCAAATAATATAATAATTGTCGGGAGAGAATATTTTTCTCAAAACGGATATTATTTAACTGGTGGATATAAATTTAACCCTAAGGTTTATTTATTAGGTAGATTTGAGGCTTACGCCGATGATATTAATCCAAACAGAAACCAATTTATTATCGGAACAAACTTATTTCCAGCCTCATTCACCGAAATTCAAATAAACTATGTAACTCCGCTTACGAGTGGATTTAATATCAATAACAACTCATTATTAATCGCATTACAATTCGGATACTGTTAAAAACAACTCAATGAACAACCAAAAGGAAATCATAGAAAAAGCCTGGGAAAACAGGGGATTACTAAAAGACCAATCAACTTTAGATTGTATTAATGAGGTAATCGAAGCCCTTGACAAAGGGAAACTTCGTGTTGCTGAACCTACTTCTGATGGGTGGAAAGTGAACGAATGGATTAAAAAGGCTGTTATTCTTTATTTCCCTGTCCGCAAAATGGAAACATTGCACGCCGGGCCAATGGAGTTTCATGATAAAATGGACCTAAAAACTAATTACGCAGAACTAGGCGTGCGGATTGTGCCTCATGGTGTTGCTCGTTATGGGGCTTACCTTGCAAAGGGTGTAGTTATGATGCCGTCCTATGTAAACATTGGAGCATTTGTTGACTCTGGAACCATGGTCGACACGTGGGCAACAGTTGGTAGCTGCGCGCAGATTGGTAAAAATGTCCACTTAAGTGGTGGTGTTGGCATTGGCGGTGTTTTAGAGCCAGTTCAAGCTAGCCCTGTTATTATTGAAGACAATTGCTTTATAGGATCAAGATGTATTGTAGTCGAAGGGATACACGTTGAAACTGAAGCTGTGCTTGGGGCAAATGTGGTTCTTACTGCTAGCACAAAAATTATTGACGTAAGTGGTGATGCTCCTGTAGAAATGCGCGGAAGGATTCCTGCCCGATCGGTAGTTATTCCTGGAAGTATTCCAAAGAAATTTCCTGCAGGTGAATACCAAGTGCCATGTGCATTGATTATTGGAAAAAGAAAACCATCAACCGATTTAAAAACGAGTTTAAACGACGCACTTCGTGACTTTGACGTAGCTGTTTAAAATATTTACACTCCTTCTTTAAATAAAAGAAGGAGTTTTTTATATCCAATATTATTGATTTTAATAATTTAAAAGGATTTTCATATTTTAATCTCCACAGCATTTTTCCGTTATTCGGAAAACCCAAACCTTAAAAAATGAATATTGGATTCGATGCCAAGCGTGCTTTCAACAATTACACGGGACTAGGAAATTATAGCCGAAGTACCATACAGCTGCTTGAAAAACATCAAGCTGAAAACAACTACTACCTCTACTCTCCAACTATTAATGAGGAAAACATTCCCGACGACTTCCTTAACGATTTGGATGTCAAACTACGTAATCCGAACACGCCCATGGGAAAAATCTTCAAGGGCATTTGGAGAAGTTATGGCGGAATAAATACCCACATAAAAAACGATGAAATTGATGTTTTCCACGGATTAAGCAATGAATTGCCTGTTGGAATCAAATCATCTGCAAGAAAATCTGTGGTGACCATACATGATTTAATTTTCATGAGACACCCAAATTTTTACCCGCAAATTGACCGCATTATTTACAAGAACAAATTTCAATATGCCTGTAATACCGCAAACAAAGTCATCTGTGTCAGCGAGCAAACGGCGAAAGATGTTCAATCTTTTTTCGATATTTCACGAGACAAAATCGAGGTGGTTTATCAATCTTGTAACCCTCAGTTTAAGGTTAAAGTTAAAGCCGAAAAATTAAAAGAGGTAAAAGAAATTCATAACCTCCCTGACGAGTACCTGCTTTACGTAGGAACAATTGAGGAGAGAAAAAATCTATTTGTAATTATTGAGGCGATGCAAAAACTAGGGAGAAAATGTCCGCCTCTTGTTGTTGTAGGGAAGAAGAAACCTTACTTCAATTTTATCCTCAATTTTATAAAGCGGCATAAAATGACCGAAAAAGTGATTTTCCTTCAGGATGTCTTTTACGATCAATTACCAGCAATTTATCAGCAAGCCTCCATTTTTATTTACCCTAGCAAATTTGAGGGATTTGGGATACCAATGATTGAAGCCCTTTACTCAGGAATTCCAGCAATTGGGGCTACTGGATCATGCTTGGAGGAAGCGGGTGGTCCGTCTTCGGCGTATATCACCCCAGAGGATTCAGATCAACTTACTGAGTTAATTCCAGAAATTTTAAGCAACCAAAATTTAAGAGATGAAATGATAACTGGAGGCTATCTTCATCTTATTAATTTCGAAGAAAAAAAGATAGCTCAAGATCTACAAAACGTATACAATGAACTTAGGTAAAGAAATAAAAACGTGCCTTAACGTATTAAAATCAGGAGGAATTATCCTTTACCCTGCCGATACCATGTGGGGACTTGGTTGTGACGCCACAAATCAAGAGGCAATAAAAAAAATAAATCGACTTAAACAACGTGAAGAGTTAAAACCGCTAATCAACCTGGTTGAGAACGACAACCAAATAAATAAGTACGTTAAAAGCCTTCCTGATGTCGCTTGGGACTTGTTCGATAATGCTGAGGATCCATTAACCCTGATTTTGGATATAGGAATGAATCTTCCAGAAGGTGCAATCGCACAAAATGGCAATATTGCTGTGCGCCGGATAAAGAACGAGTTTTGCGAAATGCTTATAAGAAAGTTAAACAGACCATTAACTTCAACTTCGGCAAATGTTCATGGAACACCGGCTCCAAAAAGTTTTGAAGATATAGACCCAATCATTTTGGATGGGGTAGATTATGTGGTAAATTTGCAGCCAGCTTGGGGTCAAAACCCAAAAGCTTCCACTATTATCCGTTTAGGAAATGGTGGTGAGATAAAAATCATCCGCAACTAACAAATAACCGCAAAAACCAAATCCTTGGAACAACTTCCAATTTTCGATGTAATAGGTGAAGTCGCTAAAAAACTAAGGATAAAAACTTACGTAATTGGCGGTTTCGTACGCGACCATTTTCTGGAACGTCCATCAAAGGACATCGATTTTGTAGTCGTAGGAAGTGGAATTGACATGGCCCGTGAGGTTGCTGGGAAACTACCCGAAAAACCACAAGTAACGGTTTTTAAAAATTTCGGGACCGCGATGTTCAACTACCAAGGAATGGAAATTGAATTCGTAGGAGCACGAAAAGAATCCTACCGAGCTAATTCTAGGAAACCTATCGTTGAAAACGGATCATTAAAAGACGATCAAAATCGAAGAGACTTCACCATTAATGCAATGGCTATCTCCCTTAACGAAAACGATTTCGGTGAAGTATTAGACCCATTTAGAGGGCTAGACCATATTGAAGATAAACTAATCAAAACGCCACTTGATCCGGATTTAACTTTTTCTGATGATCCTTTACGGATGATGAGGGCAATAAGATTTGCCGCTCAGCTTAATTTTGAAATAGATAAAACCGCGTTAAAAGCTATAAGAACAAACGCTGAAAGAATAAAAATTGTAAGCCAGGAGCGCACTACCGACGAGTTAAATAAAATTATTCTTTCAAAAAACCCATCGGTTGGTTTTAAGCACCTTTTCAACACAGGCCTGCTTCACATTATTTTCCCAGAAATGGCGGCCCTTCATGGGGTTGATATTATTGATGGAAAAGGACATAAAGATAATTTCTACCATACTCTACAAGTATTAGAAAATGTTTGCACAATGACCGACGATCTTTGGTTACGTTGGGCGGCAATCCTCCACGATATAGCAAAACCACCAACAAAAAGATTCGACAAAAAAATAGGATGGACTTTCCATGGGCATGAAGATAAAGGTGCGCGAATGACACCGAAAATCTTCAGAAACCTTAGACTTCCTTTGAATGAAAAAATGAAGTTTGTACAAAAACTTGTTGCGCTTCACCTACGTCCTATTGCATTGGCAAAGTCAATCGTTACAGATTCGGCAATACGCAGATTACTTTATGAAGGTGGGGAAGATCTGGATGCTTTAATGAAGCTTTGCCGTGCTGATATCACCTCGAAAAATGAAGAAAAGGTAACTAAATACCTGAAAAACTTCGATTTAGTAGAAATCAAGTTAAAGGAAGTTGAAGAGAAAGATAAAATCCGCAATTGGCAACCCCCTGTTTCCGGTAACGACATTCAAGATACTTTTGAAATAATTATTGGCAGGCACATAGGCGATATAAAATCCAAAATCAAGGAAGCCATTCTTGATGGCGACATCGAAAACAACCGAGAAGCTGCGGTTGAGTATATGTTAAAGCTCGGAGACGAAATGAATTTGAAAAGAAAATCATAAGATTTTCATTATTATTAATCAAGATTACTATTTTTATTAAAACCACTAACCAGTCTTTAACTAATGGCTATTTACAAATTCAGAGTTTCACTTGAGCAGGACAACGAAGTTTATCGCGATATTGAAGTAAAATCCAATCAGTCTTTCGCGTCATTCCTAGAAGGGATTCTTAAAAGCATGGGATTTACAACAGGTGCTGAATTCAGCTTTTTCCAGTCAGATTCTCAATGGCATAAGGAAGACTGGATTACTGGAAACGAAAATCTAAAAGGCCCAGTAAAAGTTTCTCAATTTATTTTCGATCCACACCAAAGGTTTATTTTAGAATACGATCTTTCAAATCCTTGGGAGTTTTACATCGAACTAATTAAACTTACCCCAAAAGAAACACTAGGGGTTGTTTATCCAGTAGTAGTAAAAAAAGAAGGAATTGCCCCAGCTCAATTCAAACCAAAACCAATCATTAGTGACATGGATGAGGAAGAGGACGATAATATGGACGACCTGAATGATTCTGACGATGGAGACGATGATGGAAATGATTTCCAAATCGATATGGAGGAAGATTTGGATGATTTAACCATGGGCGACGAAGATTCGGCCGACGACTATAAAATTAACTAAGGCAAATGCCTGCCTCAGATTACCCCAAAATAATATTTATTTTAGGCCCTACGGCTGTTGGTAAGACAGCTATGGGAATTAAATTAGCGAAACATTTTGGGACAGAAATCATTTCCGCCGATTCCAGGCAATTCTTTAGAGAAATGTCGATTGGTACCGCCAAGCCAAGCCTCGAGGAACTTAATTCAGCAAAACATCATTTCATAAATAACCTAAGTATAACAGATGAATATTCTGTTGGTGCCTTTGAAAAAGAAACGTTCCAATTAATAGAATCCTATAGAGGTAAGAAAGAAGTGTTAGTTGTTGTTGGCGGATCAGGTTTGTATGTTGATGCGATTGCCCACGGATTTGACGATTTACCAACGGGTGACCCAGAAATCCGCGAAAACCTTAATAAAACACTAATTGATTCAGGAATAGAACCCCTTGTTGCCCAATTAAAACTACTAGATCCTGAATATTACGCCAAAGTTGATGTTAAAAATCCGCAGCGTGTTATTAGAGCAATTGATGTTTGCCTAACAACAGGAAAAAAATTCAGTTCCTTCCTTAATAAAACGACTAAAAAAAGACCGTTTGATTATATAAAGATTGGTCTAAACTTACCTCGCCCAACGCTATACTTTAGAGTTAACCAGCGTGTCGATAACATGATCCAAAATGGTTTGATTGACGAAGTCGCATCACTTAAAGACCGTCAACATTTAAACTCCCTAAATACTGTAGGCTATTCCGAAATCTTTAAACATTTAAATGGAGACCTAACATTAGATGAGGCAATAGAATTAATAAAAAGAAACACTCGAAGATTCGCAAAAAGGCAAATCACTTGGTTTAATAAAAGAGGAGATGTAAATTGGTATTCACCTCAAGACGGGGACGAAATCATTAAATTCCTTGAAAATTGGACGAAAACGAACCAAAATACCAATCAATAATCCATACACCGGTAGGAACGTTTGTCGCCAAATTTGACGAAAAATATTTAATTTCATTTAAAATTGAGGAATCAGAAAAGGATTTACCCCACAAAGAAAGTGGTCTTACCGTCCTTCTAAAAAATGAATTAGCCAAGTATTTCAAGGGTGAGCTCAAGGTTTTTAAAATTCCAATTAACCCACAAGGAACAGAATTCCAAAAATCAGTTTGGCAACAATTACAAAATGTTCCTTTCGGCAAGACTGCCACTTACAAAACTATTGCTGACAATTTAAGTAACCCATCGGCCAGGGCCGTGGGAAATGCCAATGGGGAAAATCCAATTTGGGTGATTATCCCTTGTCATAGAATTATTGGAAGCGATGGTACGTTAACCGGTTATGCTGGAGGGTTAAGTGTAAAGGAATCACTATTAAAACTTGAGGGTGCTCAACTTGCCTGTTTTCAACCTACCCTTTTTTAATGGAGAGATTAATCAAAGACATCCGCAATTGCACAAATTGTGCATCACAAATCGACCATACACCCCGACCAATAATTCAAATAAGTTCACAATCTCAACTTTTAATCATTGGGCAAGCTCCGGGAAGGAAAGTTCATGAAAGTGGAATCCCGTGGGATGATGCTAGCGGGAAAAGGCTACGTTCTTGGCTTGGGGTTGCGGACGATGAATTCTATAACCCAAAAAACATTGGACTTATCCCCATGAGTTTTTGCTATCCTGGAATGGGGAAATCAGGCGATTTACCACCACTTAAAGACTGCGCCCCACTTTGGTTTGACCAGTTATTTAAACATTTGACGGAGGTAAAACTCACCTTGCTAATTGGAATGTATTCACAGGAACATTTTTTGGGAAAGGACAAGCTTACGTTAACAGAAAGGGTGATGAATTTTGAGAGTTATTTACCAAAATATTTACCGCTTCCACACCCCTCACCAAGAAACATAAGATGGTTCAAAAACAATCCCTGGTTTGAAGAAAAGGTAATCCCAAAAATCCAAAAGGTGGTAAAAGGGTTAAAATAAAAAAGGCTCCAAATTGGAGCCTTTTAAATATTATCAAAATTTGAATTTACTCTGCCGCAGCACCAGCAATTGCAGCTTTAATTTTTATTTCAATTTCCTCAGATAATTCAGGATTGTCAATCAACAAAGCCTTAACAGCATCACGTCCCTGCCCTAGTTTTGTATCACCATAACTGAACCAACTTCCAGACTTTTTAATGATTTCATAATCCACACCAGCATCAACAATTTCACCTGATTTTGAAATTCCTTCACCATACATAATGTCGAATTCAGCGATTCTAAATGGCGGAGCCAATTTGTTTTTCACCACTTTCACTTTCACTCTGTTTCCTTTCACATCCACAGCGTCTTTTATTTGACCTGTACGACGAATATCTAAACGAACTGAAGAGTAGAATTTAAGTGCATTACCTCCAGTAGTTGTTTCAGGATTACCGAACATTACCCCAATTTTCTCACGAAGTTGGTTAATGAAAATACAGCAACATCCCGTTTTGCTAATAGTACCGGTTAATTTTCTCATTGCTTGAGACATTAATCGAGCATGTAAACCCATTTTACTGTCTCCCATTTCTCCTTCGATTTCTCCACGAGGAACCAAAGCAGCTACAGAGTCAATTACAATAATATCAATAGCTCCTGAACGAAT
>JBLIKP010000051.1:0-18150 GCA_047635375.1 Sphingobacteriales bacterium
AGTAGAAAAAGGAAAAATCAAATTTTCTGACCATGAAATCCCCGTGTCAGATTCGTTTAAAGATCAATTTAACGAATTCCTTAAGTCGAAATAAGGCTTAATTAGTAATTGAAACCACACCTTTAATGGACTCTGTCCTACCGTCGGTGAAAGTTACAGACCCAGTATATGGGTATGCTCCAATAATTTTAGCGGCATCTGCATTTGGTCTCCATTGCTCGGTCACAGAGTTAGTTCTAAAGACTTCTTCTCCCCAGCGGTTGTATACTTGAAGATTAAACGAAGCTATACCAGAAGCCAGGAATTTCCATTCATCATTTATGTTATCGCCGTTCGGGCTGAAGGAGTTTGGAATATGAAGGTAAATTGCATCAGCAGGTGTAACTACATTGGCTATATCAACTACTGAAGTAGAAGTATCTAAACAGCCGTTTTCTGATTCGATGATATGGGTGACGTTATACACTCCATCGTCTGGGAAATTGATGAAAGGATTTTCGTCGTTTGAAGGTGCTCCAAAGCCAAATTCCCAAGTTGAGTTACCACTTAAGGCATTTCTGTTGAATTCAAATGCGTAAGTCCCTACTTTATTGGAGGTGTAAGTTGCGTCTCCTCCCTCGAAAACCGTGAATGAACCATTTTCAAAAATGCTGCACCCCTTTCCATTTCTCCCGGTGATTTTCACAAAGAATGGATATTCACCGGCCACTCCACTGGTGTAAGTGAAAAAAGTATTTCCACTATTGCTAAGGTTGAAATTTGATGGTGAAGTATAGGTATATCTGAAAGGAGAAGCTCCTCCAGTGGTGTTGACATTTATGGTTACTAATTCTCCGGGACAGGCGTCGTTCACTTCAATCGTTGCCTTTTGAGCTTCAGGAGTACCTAGTTTTAGAATCCCCCCTGTTCCTAAGTTTTTACAAACATCTTCAACTTCGCCGGTTAGTTCAATAAAAATAGAATCGCCAGCCAGGATTTCGTTATCAAGAATTAGGGTATAATCTTTTCCATAACTAACATCTAGCGTACAAATGTCAGAATAAATCTGGTCGATTGAATATATCCCACTTGTTGAGCTTATTGTTAAATCTGAAAGATCGAAAGAGTTGCATAGAATGTTTTCCGAAAATCGGATATGAAGACTGTCGGTCCCACAAGAAACCTCGGCTCTTAGTTCTTCTCTTATTGATGGGTCAGTAACGTCAAAAATAGACACGTCAGAATATGTTGCAAAATCGATGGTATATCCCGATTGGCTGCTGGAGAAATTGCTTACGTTTATCACATAAATTCCTCCCTGAACTACGGGGATAAGACTATTAATTAATGTTCCACCTGCACCTTGACTGTTCCCCGTTCCTGCGGCAGTTGCTCCGGTGGGTCCTGCGGAAATAGCGTAATTACAGCTAATTTCAAGATTTCTATCAATGGCTATGTCTGAGCAGGGATTGTTCGTTAAGTCATAAACTGCCCAATCGTAATCGTCAATAGCAACGGAATTGGGAGTGATTAGGAATCCTAAATTTCCAGCACTTTCGGCAGTAAAAGTATACCAAACATCATTTACCTCACCACTTTGCAAGCACGAATTCGGCCCGATTTCATTTGGATTTCTACCCTGGCCATTGTAAGAATTAGGCTGCACATAAGTGTCAAAACAAATAGGGAGTGCATAGGGACAATCTTGTTCTAGTTTTTGGCCCTTGGCTGGGAGTGAAAACAATACTACAACACAAATTAGAAACGGAGCGATAATTTGAAATTTTTTTGACATTGGATAGAATGGGTAGATTGGGGTATGCAATTTAAATAATAATACGCGGATTATTATTTTGTTTTGAGGTTAATATGCCCAATTCTCTAATTTAATGAAGGGACAGTATAAACCACAATTTGAATTTTTACCAAATCATCAATAGTAAATGTGCTGTAATCGTCGGCAATGTCAAAATCAAAACGATTTATAGCAAACCTTCCTATAAAAGATTGATTTTTAAAAACGAATGGAATTTCAATATTCTTTGAAACGCCGTTTAAAGTTAGTTTTCCTTTGGCCACATGCCCCCTTCCCGTGGCTACAATTTCAGTAGATTTGAAGCACATTTCAGGATATTTATTTACATCAATTATATCAGGTTGAGTAATGTATGCATCTCTAATTTCATTATCGGTTGAGATTTTTCTAGCGTCAAGACAAACATGAAACCGTGAGTCTTCTAAGTTTTCGGCGTTAAACTTTACCTCACCATTTATACCATTAATTTTGCCTTCAACTTTTCTGAATTTCAAATGGCCTACTTCAAATTCAGCATAGGATGCATAGGGGATTAGTCTCTGCGCGAAGCAAAAAATAGGAAGCGAAAAAAGAAGGATTAAAGTTAAAACGGGCCGCATTAAAATTTCGATTTGGGCATTTTCGTTGAATTTAACTATTATTTAAATCAATTTATTTTATCCAACAAAACACATATCCAATAGACCGGTATTTTTGGTTTGAATCTTTCCCCTAGGGATGAAATTGAAATCGTCTTTTATAATATTGTAAGTTGACTGGCTTACATTAACCTTCCCTGTTTCACCTGATGATTCCATGCGAGAAGCTATATTTACAGTGTTCCCCCAAATGTCGTAAGCAAATTTTATTGATCCAACCACACCAGCCACACCAGGTCCCTAGTGGGTTTCTATTCTAATTTCAAAGGTTGGCTTGTTTTTTACTTTAATCAATTATTATTTTTTTGGTATGGAGATCATTTCTACTCCTAATTTGTAATAGATAAACTCCTTTTGGCTTATTTTCTAATGAAATAATTGTCTGAATCCCATTTTTGGAATTGTTTATGGTTTCGTTATAAACCACCTTACCAACAGCATTTAATACGGTGAAGGTTATTTCTTTAGAACTAGGCTCATAAAAATCAATATTGATTATTCCGGAACTTGGATTTGGGTAAATATTAAAAATTGAGCTTGTTGAATTTTCGTTAACTCTTACAGTAGGCGACCCTACTCCAAACACATAATAAATGCCACCACCAAAATCGGGGTTAAAATTTGTAGTTAGGTTAGAGTTGTCTAAATCACGAAGGAGTAAAGATCCTGATCCAAATTGTGATGCAGCAAAAAATGAAAGTCCGTTTTGTCCATAAGACCCAACCATGCGGTCTTCAAAGTCCATAATGTAACAACCCTCTTCAAGGTTCATGGTGTAGGTATGGTTTGTGTTTGCACTGAAATCAACCGGCGTTTTGGCTAAAAATTCTTCGCCAGTTGCATTTGCGATGGTGAATCTGTTTTCGGTATATGCAGTATTTGACCTGAATCTTAATTCTAAATTTCCGCTTAAGCGAGCAAATGGGTCGAATTTAGAGGTCGAAAGGTCGTTAGAAGGATTCTCGTCGGCAGCACCGTTAACCTCCGTAATCTGCGCATTAAAAGTTGATGCTCCTTCTTTCCAAAAACTCATTCCTGTTGGAAGTTCAATAGAAACCTTCTCTAAAAAATTTATACTTCCTTCCCAGATGTATTCGCTCTTAGAATCATTACCTACCCAGAAATTGATTTTTATGGATGTAATCTCATTTGAACCTGTGTTTTCTACTGTGATCAGCGGATTTTCACATGAGGGGTTAAGTTTTTTATACCTAGAACCATTGTTTGGACGTGATATTTCAGTAATTCTAGCGTCAGTTGCGAAATTTGGAGCTCCGTAAACGACAAGCTGATTGTTTACAATGTAGCGAGAATCGCCGCTTCCTGAGGTTACTGTGTAATCCAAAGTCACTGGATTTGCTGCACCATCTTCATTCGTAAATTCGTATTCTACCAAGTCTGAAGGAGCGCCAGGGCACCAACCAGCACGATCGTAAATCCATGTTCCTCCTTGTGGTTGGATCGGGTTAAATGAACATTCAGTTGAAATTCGTCTCGAAATATTTTTTCCGTTTACAGTGTAGGTATGGTTTCTTGGGATAAACTCACCCTCTTGACCGTGCCCAGTAATTACCGATCTATATTTATAGCTTTTTGTGCCTTCTTCAAGGTTGATTGTTCTCGGTTCAAAAGCATTGTCGGCTTGAATGTTTTGGTAGTTTGTAGAGCTCACTGGCCATATCTGGTGGAAGGCCAACACATCCCTAACAGGTGTCCCCTTGATAAAGCCAAAACGGATATCCATTTGCTCTTGGTTTTGTCCGCCAAACTCAAGGCTTAAACGCTTATTACCTTTTAAAACTGGGCCAAAATCGGTCAAGTTAAATTCCCACATCTCCCCATTCACTCCGAAATCTAAATTGATTCCATAAGGAGTAACAAAAGACATGATTTCAACTTTTTTATCGATATAACGGTAATAATTTAAGTCTTCAATTTCAATGGTCCCGGCAGTATCAAAAGCGATTTCATCAATTTTGTCTCCATTCTCATTAAATATGATTCCGGCAGTAGCCAAGTGCTTTTCATCAATTATTGTGGAAACTACTTCTCCATTTTCCACCTTATTTTCTTTTATGATAAAGGCCGATTGGAAAAGGGTGTCATAGGTTGTATTTGAAGCTGTAGATAATGTGTATTCACCCACTACAAAGTCAATACTAGGTCTTGCGTTTGCTAAGCTAAATCCTTTGAAAACGTCTCTGGCAAAATGATCTTTATGTCCTACAATATCGTTTTTGTTGATAATGGCTTGCGCCGAAGAAATGTCAGTAACGCCATCTGCCCCCGAGCGTAAACGACTCACTAAATTTGCAGATAAATCAGAATATAACGTTGGGTCTCCTGCCATGGCGCGTTGAACTTCTCCAATGGTCAAGGCCTTGTCCCAAACGGCAAAATCGTCGATGTCGCCAGAATACACAGGGTTGCCTGTAATGCTTGTTCCAAGCACGAAGCGCTTTATGTCGACTGTCTTAATTTTGCCAACTGCTCCTACCCATTCTGATCCGTTAAGGAACATTGTTAGTTGTCCTGTTGTGGCATTTTTTACAAAAGCCCAATGATTCCATTGGCCGGCGTAATCTTCAAGGTTTGCTAATTTGTTAATACGGTCATATCCTGATCCGTCGTTTCCGCAGTCCCAATACACGTTTTTATTTGACCATGGTAAATGAACATTTGCCTGGCGGATGTTATCATCATCAACCCCTTCAAAAATTGTTGAATTGTTGGATCCTAAAAAGTCAGGGTTTCCCTTGGTCCAAAAAGAAAAAGAAACTTCGTTGTTTATGCTTGAAAAATCAACTTCATCTAAAGACAGATTTCCTGCTCCTGAAAACGAGGAGTAACCATATTCTGAACTTACCAATGATTTAGAATCAGCGGCGGTTGAACCTGCAATTACGGTGTTGTTGTTTGCATTGTCGTAGCTAATTTCTAGAATAATATTCGATAAACCGTCCCAGTCAAAGTTGGTGTAAAACCTGAAAAAATTCTCACCTAATTTAGGAGCGACATCGTTGAAAAAGACTTCGGTAAAACCGTCCATGTCAACTGACCCCGGATCTAAGATATTTTTGGTGGTTGGTTTAATTTTTATTTTGAAGTTCTTTAATTCCCCATCAATTTTAAGGGCGTTTAGTTTTATTCCGCTTAAAGCTGAAGCCGAAAGGCCTGCGTTTTGAAGCTCAGTTAAGGTGTAAAGCAATTGGATTTTATTTGCTTGGCCACCTTGGTTCAATGTTTTTACCGAATTGACACCCAAATTTAATGAGTAAATGGTTTCTGAAGTTGTATCAGAATAACTTACATCTTTCTTATTTAGTTCAATAAGATTATAGGTCTGAGCGTTTGTGTATGGGAATGTAGCAGCAGAAAAGCCTGGAATAGTATGTGACTTATACCCTGCAACAGCCGAGTCGACTGAGGAAGTGTCTGTAATGAAAGTATTGCAACTGTAATCCCATTCCCCGCATCCTTTGTTTCTGTCGGCACCGGTGGAAACTAATGCGTTTTTGCAACGCATGCGGTATTCCATTACGATCTTTTGATATTGGTTATGATCCCCTTCTGGGAAATCAAAGAAGTAGCTTCTTCCAGTGCTGTCAAAGGTTAAGGTTTGGACCCAGGTGGTGTCACCTTGTGCTTTTGAAATATTGGGTAAGCTTAGAATTGCTATGAAGGCGATAAAAGCAATTTTTGAAAGTAAGGAGCACTTAAACGTCATGTTTGTAGGGGGGTTAGTAAGAGATATTTAATTCAAATATAATGTTTGAATTGTTAAAACATTAGAATTTTTCAATTGATTACTTTAAACTCTTAAGCCTTCTTAGAATTCCATTTTTTATTCCTGGGGAAATAGTGTCCAGATAATAAGGGGTGGTAAGAAGCTCAATTTCGGCTTTTAGTTCAGGGTGTTTTTTAGCTACTTTGTAGATTATCACGAAAACCGATCCTCTAACAGATGCCATGTGACTTAAGTCTTCCCAGATTGAGCAGGCATTGTCAAAAAGAAATCCTTCCAATTCTTCGTCGAGGTCGTATTTTTGGAGAATGATTATTGTTTGACGAAGATGGCCGGTTCTGGCAACTTTTAAAAAATCAATGAACCTTGGGAGGAGTGGCGCTAACCTGGGATCATTTTCCTCAATAATGTGGCCCAAAATCCAGGCTGCTCGCCAGGAATATGGCTGCTCTAAAGTGGTGGAGAATTCAACAAGAAGATCAAATAATTCAGGGCTACTTTTTACCACTCCCATTATTTCGGCCTTTTCTTTGCGGCTGTTAAGTAATGTTTTGAATTCTGATAAAATATCGGACATTGATAAATATTGATTATTTTCGACGTTGTTAAAGTAGAATAAAAAGGCAATTGGACAAAAAATAGTAATACGAAATGGGAACAATGAGGATTTTAGTTTGGTCGATTTTTTTAGGAATCGGTTTTGTTTCTTGTCAAGATGAAGCCCCAACAATTGTAGGTGAAGATGTGAAGTTTGATGAAACACCCTACACATTAAACTTTATAAATAATACGCTTCCGGCTCCAGTTATCCCTGAAGATAATAAGCTTACTGTGCAAAAAGTGAGGCTTGGGAAAATGATTTTCTTTGAAAAGAAATTATCTCTTGACAATTCTATTAGTTGTTCAAGTTGCCATAACCAAGCCGACGCATTTTCTGATACGTTGCGGTTTTCTGAAGGGGTAAATAAGGCCAAAGGTGGCCGACAATCAATGGCGATTTTTAATATGGGCCTTCATGGAAATAAATTTTTCTGGGATGGAAGAGCGCGACTTTTAAGGGATCAATCGCTATTGCCTATACAAGATGAAAATGAGCTTTCAGAAACTTTAGAAAATGTAGTAGCCAAGCTTAGCACCGAAGAAAAATATAGAAATCAATTCATTAGAGCATTTGGAACGGAGGAAATAACTTCAGAAAAAATGTCATTGGCGCTTGAAAATTATATGCACTCCATTGTATCTGATGATTCAAAATACGATCGTTTCTTAGTAGGTACTGCACAACTCACCCAAAGCGAGGAGCGCGGGAGAATATTGTTCTTTGGGAAATACGACAAAACCAATTTGGCTAATTCCGGGGCCGACTGTAGTCGTTGTCACCTTAATGGAAATTTTGAAAACGATCGTTATACAAACAATGGGCTTGATGCCGAAGTTGATATGCGTGATTTCGGCAGGGAGTTAACCACAAAAATGCAAGGTGATCGAGGGAGATTTAAAGTTCCTTCCCTGCGAAATATCGAAAAGAGCTCACCCTACATGCACGATGGGCGTTTCCAAACGTTGGAACAAGTGGTTGAACACTATAATACTGGGATTAAAGACTCACCATCCCTTGACCATAGTCTGCAAGAAACCCGCCAAACAGGATTAATGCTGACTGACCAAAAGAAAAAAGATCTTGTTAATTTCTTGAAGACACTAACTGATCACACTTTTTTGAATAATCCTGAATATCAATTGTAGGTTGCTCAAGTTTCGCGGAAAATTATAAGTGTAAATCAAAATTAGGGTCATTGTTTTTTCCGACCAATATGATTTCTGATTTTTCTTTACGGGAATTCAGTGAAATTTTAAACGCTGTTAAACTGATCTACATTATTTAGCAGTAAGTTTTAGGGTTTAAACAAAATTATTTATTTTAGAGAAATAATTTCTGTTCAAAAACAGAATTTTAAACCTAATTTTTAAACTATTATGAATAAAATCCTACAAATTTCATGTGGTTTGCTGTTTCTAGCAACCACTGTTTTCGGACAAAAGGCAGTTGAACTTCAACTTTATCATTACCTAAATGATCAAAGTTTTTATTTAAATCAAGAGGCTTCAACCAATCTCGACGAGCAGTTCAAAGTTACCCGTTTAGAATATTATGTCACAAGAATCAGCGTGATTCACGATGGTGGCATGGAGACCGCAATTAGCGATGATACTGTTTCCCTTGTTAATGCTGCAAATTCAAATTATACGGCAATTCCATTAGGAGAAATTGATGTGACTGAGGTGGAATCGGTAAAATTCCATATTGGAGTATATTCTCCAAAGAATAACGAAGATCCAGGTCAGTATTCAATTCAACATCCTTTAGGGCCAAAATCTCCATCAATGCATTGGGGATGGTCGGCAGGATATAGATTTATTGTAGTTGAAGGCACGGCTGGTGAAGGGTTCTCCCAAACTTTTCAATTACACGGACTTGGAAACGAAAACTACTTTCAAACGGAGGTCGATGTAACTCCCCAATTGGTAAATGGTAAATTGATTTTACCTGTTGCTGCAGATTATGCTAAAAGTCTGGAAGATATTTTCATTGGCAACGGTGTGATTTCTCATGGATCGACAGAAGAAGCACAGGAAGGAATTTTTAATTTCAGGGACTTGGTTTTTTCAAACCATGATATCACTTTGGAGTCACCATTAAACATTTCGAATAATGCTTGGACTGTTTATCCTAATCCTGTGTCCCACGGTTTTAAAGTTCAATACAACGGAAATGAAAATGATTTAAATGTTGAAGTTTTGGACATGTTAGGAAAGGTGATTACTCGCTATGATTTAGCCGACAATCGTTTTGTGACGCTACCAACAAGTGGAGTTTATACCGTTTTATTAAAGTCAAATAGCCAAGTAATAAGCACTAAAAAAGTAATCAAGCAGTAATGAGAAAAAGTAAATTAGTAATCTTGGCTGCAATTGCTACAATTGCTTTTTATGCTTGTCAGGAAGACATTCCAATCGTTGGGGAGGATGTGAAATTCGATGAAACTCCCTATACTTTAAATCTTATTAATAACACTTTGCCCCCTCCTTCAATTCCAGAGGACAATAAGCTTACCGTTCAAAAGGTAAAGCTGGGAAAAATGTTATTTTTCGAGAAGAAAATGTCCTTAGATAATACCGTAAGCTGCGGTAGTTGTCATAATCAACAAGATGCTTTTTCTGATACGTTAAGATTTTCTGAAGGTGTAAACAAGGCAAAGGGTGGTCGTCAGGCAATGGCGATTTTCAATATGGCTTGGCATGGAAATCAATTTTTTTGGGATGGACGTGCTAATTTGTTAAGGGACCAGGCTTTGCTTCCAATTCAGGATGAGAATGAAATGAAAGAAACATTGGAAGGTGTTATTGCTAAACTTAACAGCGAAGAAACCTACAAAAATCAATTCATTAGAGCTTTTGGCTCATCGGAAATTACTTCACTAAAGATTTCTTTAGCATTAGAAAACTACATGCATTCCATTGTTTCTGACGATTCAAAGTATGATCGTTATCTTGCTGAAACTGCTCAGCTAACCGAAAGCGAGGAGCGTGGAAGGGTGTTGTTTTTCTCAGAATACAATAAGTTTTTCCCTGATGAGTCAGGCGCCGATTGTGCCCATTGTCATTCAGGAAATAATTTCGAGAATGACCTTTATATGAATAATGGTCTTGATGCCGATGCCGAAATGAGGGATTTTGGGCGTGAGTTAGCCACTAAAAAGGAAGACGATAGAGGTAAATTTAAAGTGCCATCCCTTAGGAATGTTGAGATGACTCCTCCATATATGCATGATGGTAGATTTCAGACCCTAGAAGAAGTTGTGGATCACTACAACGAAGGAATAAAGGAGTCTACTACGGTCGATGGGGGTCTTTTAGGTACAAATGAAACTGGATTAATGTTGGATGAGCAAGAGAAAAAAGATCTTGTAAACTTCCTTAAAACATTAACAGATCAGACGTTTTTAAATAATCAAGAATATCAATTGTAGAAAATTTTAAATTTATAAAGCCTCGCTCCATTTATACGGAACGGGGCTTTTTCGTTTTGGTTACTCACGAATAAACTTCGAAAGCCTGGTTCCTTTCTCTGTAGTTAACTTAAAAATGTAAATGCCTGAAGGAAGGTGGGAGATTTTGGCTCCTTGACTTTCAGTTTCAAGCAGAAAGGATTTTCCCATAAGGTTTATGGCTTCCGCCGAAATTATTTTTAGTGATTCATCACCCCATGAAATTATATTCGAAGCAGGGTTTGGTGTGAGCTGAATTTTTACAAACACTGCGTTGGCAATATAGGTATTTGTGGTGGTGTCGGCTGGTGGTGGGCCATCAATGCACGGCCTGTTTTCTTCAAGCCCTTCGATTTCATCGCAGCCTAAGAACTCTTGATACATGTGTTTATTCAAAAACGACATCACCGAATCCATGTATTCAAAGGCAATCGAGTCGCTACTTAAATAATAGTAAGGAACATGATCAGTGTTGCACCAAGTTCTAAATTTCGAATTTATTCCCTTTTCCTTAGCGTATTTATCGATGGAATAGCTTCCCTCAACGGACAGGAGTGGGATGCCTTGAAAATAAATAATGTCAGTGGCATAGGGAACGGTCCCGTCTATATCACCATGCATGCTAATCACAGGAATGTTTGCGTCGGCATCATCCATCCACGATTTGGAAAGCGTGGCGCCACAAAGATTAATAATCCCTTGAATTTTGGAGGAGTATTCATAAAGTTCGTTTGTTTTCCCTAGAAGTCCATCAAGCCCTTTAGGGTTAGTAACAGAATGTTCACTTGTATCCACATATGATGGTAGTTCTTCTGTTTTATTTAGATAGGCAATATTTAGACCCAATATAGCTCCAGCTGAAGTGCCTCCGGCAAAAATTCTTTCGGGATCAATTCCATATTCCTCTGCCTTGGATCGTAAAAAACGAACGGCAGCTTTCCCGTCTTGGATTGCGCGGTAAGCCATGCGCAATGCATTTACCGAGTCAATAGGGGCTTCTATCCCTAGCCTATAGCTCATTGTAGCAGTAACGTAGCCATGCTTGGCAAAAGTCTCGCACATGTAAAGAATTTCGGCGCTTTTACGGTTGTTTTCTATAAATGAACCCCCATGAATGAAAAGTAGCATGGGGCGATTTGTCATGGTATCAGAAAGTGGAGGAGTGTAAATGTCCATTTCCAAGTCCATGGTGCTGGTTCCCGTTTGTCCTTGCTGGACATCGTAGGTGAAGTTTGTCCCGTAAACTACGTTTGAATCGATTATGAAAGTTTCGAAAACCTGAGATTTAAATCGGTCGCCAAAGCATTGGGAAAAGGTAGAATTTGACCAAAACATCCCTATTAAGATCAATGTAAGAATTGAAGTTTTCATCACTTTATGTTTCTACTAAATTCCTAAACTAAACGGATAATTCAAAGAATCGAAGGGAAAATAAACTCTTTAATACTGTAGGCAGGTTAAAAACTTGAATTATGGGTAATAATTAATGAATTCCTAATGCAAACCTCTAAACGAAAACTATTTTTTAGACATTAGTTATTAGAGGTGAAATAGTTCTAATCCGTCATTTCGAGCATGGTCGAGGAACGATGGTTGGTAAGTAGGATGACGTTTTAAAACTCGTCTATCTTTCGACGGGGCTCAAGATGACTTTTTTTAGTGCATCAGTGAAAAAGTGCAAGAGTATCAAACCAAAGGTTAGTAAACACCAAAATCCAAAACCTCCTTTTTTCTCCTTAAACTCCTGTTAGCCCGCGCAGCGATACAATGATTTTTAAGAATACGAAACCTATAATTGAGCAAAATATAAAAAGCTCATCGCTCATAACTCAAAACTATCGCGCAGCGATCTTAGCACCTTCTTCTTTCCTTTGCGGTAAAAACTAACGAATGACGATTTAGGTAACAAAATGAAAAATGGAGCAAAATAATAATCCAAAACCTCCTTTTTTCTCCTTAACTTCCTGTTAGCACGTGCAGCGGTAAAGTGATTTTTAGGAAAAGAAGCCATAAATGGCGCAAAATAAATATGCTTGAAAGCTTCTTGGCTTAAAGGTTTGAACGCTTGAAAAAACTAGTCCACAATCTTTTTAATAGCAAAGCTAGGAGCGTCGTCCAGCTCACCAGTGATATAGATAATCTCCCAGTTACGGTTAACGCAAAATTCATAGACAGATTCTATCACCCCATACCTAATATTTCCATTCCAATTTCCTGTCATAAAATCATGGCCAGCAATAATTCCGCCGGGCTTAATTTTGGATTCGTAAAGCTCGAGTTCCAACTTTGTAACGGCATAGGAATGGGCGGTATCAATGTATATCCAATCAAAATAGTTGTCGGAGAAATCTGAGTAAACATCCGTTGAAAGACCGAGGTTTATTTCAACTTTTCCACTTTCCAAATGGGTTTTAAAGAGGGAGTGTACCTGTTGTTTTTTATCGGTGTTATATCGCTTGCTTCCCCAGAAGTCAATAAGATGAAGCTTTTGGGGGTCAGAATATTTTAAGATTTTTTGAGAAAAACCCCCTTCGTCTACGCCCATTTCAGCAGCAATGCCGTTTTTAGGTAATCGCTTTAAAAGCTCGGTTCTATTAAGTAAGAACTCAGTATTATTTATATGTTTTTGGGAAAGAGTAACCTTAGGAATCTGGCTGTCTTCAAATTTTGAGTGCTTACTTAAAACACCTCTAATCTTTAGAAGAATCCATTTGTTTAATGAGTCTGGAAGAACTGCCTTTATTAATTTATACATTATTTTGTGGATCTTAAAACGCCAAAATAATGCTTTAAATTAAATACATTTCAATTTTACCCATATTTTTAATTTTAAAGACATTTTACAAGGCTCAAGATGACTTTTTTTAGTGCATCAGTGCAAAATTACCAAACCAAAGGTTAGTAAATAACAAAACTCTAAAACCTCCTTTTTCTCCTTTAACTCTTGTTAGACCGCGCAGCAATAAGATGATTTATACGAACTGAATTTTTTGAATTTTAGGTTTGAATGCTTTAAAAAACGAATCGTTATTATCTTAACCTCGAAATTAAAGAAGGCTTCGCGGACCTTCGCGCCTACTTCTTTCCTTTGCGGTAAAAATTAACGAATGACGATTTAGGTAACAAAATGAAAAATGGAGCAAAACTCTAAAACCTCCTTTTTGCTCCTTAAACTCCTGTTAGACCGCGCAGCGGTAAGATGTTTTTTAAGAATACGAAACCTATAATTTAGCAAAATATAAAAAACTCATAGCTCATAATTCATGCCCAATAACTATCGCGCAGCGATCAACAGTCACAAAACTCACTATTCAAATAAGACCTGGTTTTTTCGTTCGAAGGGTTCTCGAACATCTGGGATTTTGGTCCGGCTTCTATCACTTTTCCGTCGCAAAGGAAAACGATATTGTCGGCGATGCGGCTGGCTTGTTGGATGTTGTGCGTCACGAAAATTATCGAGTACTCTTTTTTTAATTCCAACATCAATTTCTCTATGGCTAGCGCCGATACTGGATCTAATGATGATGTAGGTTCGTCAAGTAGCAATACTTTTGGCTTCACTGTGATCGTGCGCGCAATGCAAAGTCTCTGCTGCTGGCCAATAGAGAGCGAAGTTGCAGAAGATTTTAATCGGTGCGAAGTTTCACTCCACAGTCCAACCGCCCTCAACGATTCTTCAACGATAATAGCTCGCTCCTGGCGCGATAATTTTTTCTGAAAACTTAATCCGAAAAGGACATTCTCGGCAATGGATTTAGGGAAAACACACGGCCGCTGAAAAACCATTCCCACCTTAGCGCGAAGGTCTTCTGGCTTGTGTTTTTTATCGTATACATTCTCGTTCTCTAGGATTAACTCCCCCTGGCACGAAAATCCTTCGACCTCATCGTTTATGCGGTTCAAGCTTCTTAATAGCGTCGATTTCCCTCCGCCCGAAGGACCAATAATACACGTGATACTATTCTGAGGAAAACTTAGATTGATATTCTTAAGCACCTGCAAGTCATTGAAAAAAACCTTGAAGTTCTTCACATCAATTATCGACTCTTCCGCGAAAGCTCCTTCTTGCTGACTATGTACTTTTAATAAACTCATTTATCGCTGACTAACTTTTCTCAAACTTAATCGGGCAAAAAGTCCCGAAATACTAAACGTAAGCACTAAAATCATTAACACCAAACTGCTTCCCCATGCACTTTGAAGAGCGTCTGGGTTTACGGCGTTTTGTGCCAAGATTAATATATGTGTAGGCAATGTGGCTACTGGTTCATTAACTGATGTGGGCACGGTTACCCCAGAAAATGCGGTGGCAATAAACATAATTGGTGCGGTTTCGCCCACAGCTCTTGCCAAGGCAACTAACAATCCGGTGAGCGCGCCTGAAAATCCTTGTGGGATTAATACGCTGCGTACCATTTGCCAACGGGTCATTCCCAATGATAATGCCGATTCCCGATAAACTATAGGGATAGAATCCATACTTTGAAATGCGGTTACCACCACGGTTGGAATCATCATGATTGCCAAAATAAAAGAACCCACCAACCAGCTTATGCCAGTATTAAGGATATTTACGAAAAAGATGAGTCCAAAGATGCCGAAAATGATAGAGGGCACACTATTGAGCCCGAAAACCAGCATGCTTATTCCGTTTTTAATTCTCTGGGTTTTTATAAATGCAGTTTGGGCAATTGCTGTTCCTAGGGCCAAAGGAAGACACAATATTCCAGCGACTGCAATCATAATTATACTCCCAATTATTTGATATAAAATTCCGCCTTGAGCGCCAAAATTCCGCGATCCCATGGTAAGGAATTCCAAGTTTACTGCACCAGCACCTTTAAATAAAATGGTTCCGATTAAAAATATTAATAGCAACAGGGCAATCCATCCCAATGCCTTGGAAATTCCGCCGAAAAATAAATTTATCACCGCCCTATTCATGGATAATTATTTTTTTGGAAAACTTACCTGTGAGGTAGGTGATAAGTAAAACCGTGATGAGCAAAATAAATCCGATAAACACCATCGCGCTAAAGTGGATGGACCCAAAGACCGACTCCGCCATTTCGCGACCTAATTTGGAAGTTATGGTTTGGCCGGGGACTAAAAAATTGTAAATGGGCGTAGGTAATCTGTCAATAGAACCTATCACCAGCATAACCGCCATAGTTTCACCCAAGGCTCTTCCTAAGGCCAATAAAACTGCGCTTGTCAGTCCGTTTTTTGCCAACGGAATTACGGTAAACAGCGTGACTTCATAAGGGAATAATCCAAGTCCGCGTGCTGCCTCACGGTAGCGGTTTGGGACATTACGCAATGCATCGTCGACCAGGGTAATAAGGGTAGGTAAAACCATTATTCCCAACAAGATTCCAGCAGCTAAAAGGGTTCGTCCAGTTTGTAAATTTAGACTTTCAGAAAGAAATGGAGCCAGAAAAGAAACGCCAATCAGACCGTAAATTATGGATGGAATTCCCGCTAATATTTCAAGGGCCGTTTTTAGATAAATGCGTGTTGATGGTTTAACTATTTCTGAAAGGTAAACTCCCGTGAAAAAACCCATGGGAACGGCGATAACCAATGCGGTTAATGTAACTGCAAGGGTACCGTAAAGCATGGGAAGTATCCCAAATTCTCCATCAACAGGATTCCAAACGGTGTCGAAAAACCCAAAACCAGTTTCGGTGATGGACGGCCAAGATGTTATTGCAAGCACTGCCAGGATGGTGAAAATCACCAACCCGCTAATGGCGGTTGCACACCAAACGAAAAATGGTCCGCTATAGTTTTTTAATTTTAACATAACCAGCTTGCTCAACAAGCTTTTGTCCTTCAGTATTTAATAGAAAGTCAATAAAATCTTTTATTTCTCCCTGCGGATTGCCATTGGTAAGGAGATCAAGCGATCTTGATATTGGGAAAGATCCGTTTACCAGATTTTCGATAGTAGGGTCAATTGTATCTCCTTGAATAATTACAGAAAGGCCTTTTGCTTCCTCGTTAATCCAAGCCAGGGAAAGCATTCCAATGGATGCGTCACCTTGCGATATTGCCGTTTGCTCTTCGTTGTTTGACCCAAGTACAAGATCGGCGCCGGGAGCATCAAACATTTTGTCGCCCGTTACTACTTTCATGAAAACATGACGTGTGCCACGACTTTTTTCCTTGTCTATGCAAAGAATCTCCTTGTCAAAACCGCCAAATTCTTTCCAGTTGTTTACTTCTCCAGAATAAATTGAGGTGATTTGCGCTAAAGTTAAGGCCGTCACCCCCGATTCATATACTTCGTTTGAAACTACAGGAACCACGGCGTCTTTCCCAATATTGTGCACCTTAAAATCACAATTAGGGAACTGCGCTTTTTCTTCAGCAGTGATGTCACGTGACGACATTCCAATGTCAATTTTTCCGCTTCCTAGTAAGTTTACACCCACTCCTGATCCACCAGCGTTAAGCACAATGTTAAGCTCAGGCTTAAGGGATTTATACGCTTCCGCCGAAGCAGAAACAGGCGGTAAAACCGTTGATGAACCGTCAATTTTTAATGTGTTTTTTGAATGGTCTTTGCAGGCTTGGAATGAAAGGAAAAATATACCCACAAGGGCAAAGGGGATAATCTTTTTGGTCATGAATCTATACTCTAACAGGGGTAAAATTATTATAATCTTACGGATAATGAAGGTAATTGGATTTTTTATTGTTATCTCACCAACACAACCTTCTCCCTTAAAATAACCCCGGTTTTATCCGATAGACTGATTAAATAAACGCCACTAGCTAAACTGGAGAAATTCACATGATTTTCTTGGTCAGAAACGTTAAATGATTTCAATAACTTCCCCGATAAACTGTAAATCTCGCCCACATATTCACCGTCTTTTTTTATCTCAAACGTCAACGCTCCTGAACTCGGATTAGGATAAATCTTTATCTCATTTTCCAAAGGATTTTCAACAGATAAAAGAATCACCCACAAACACGCTGAAGTATCAACACATCCTTTTGTCGAAGTTATTTTAACCGCATACTCACCGTCATTTTTCGGTGTGAAGGTTTGATTTATTTCTCCAGATATCTCGCTAAAACCATCGATGCAATCTAACCATTGGTATGTTTGTCCAGCCAAATTTGCGGTAAGTTCTATCTCTTCACGGGTTGCCGCGGCCGTAATTGAATTTATGGTAAGCTGCAAGTTTACCGTGCTATCACATCCTTTACTGGTGGTGAAAACCTCAGTATACGTTCCAGACTCGGTGTAGGTGTTTCCTTTGTCGGAAGTGTAATCGTCGCAAGAAGTAATCACCAATTCCTCAGTAGTACTTTTATTAATGCTTAAAATTAAAGTTAACACACTATCACAGCCTTCGGCGGTGGTGAAGAATTCTTCAAATTCGCCGGAGCTTTTATAGACAATTCCTTTTTCACTTTCAAAACTGTCGCAGGCCTCGGCCACAATTTCGTTAAGCTTTACTTCACGGGTGAAATCTATGGTGATTATACTGTCGCAGTTTGCGGCGTTGGGAATGGTATCTAAATAAACCCCTGATTTGTTAAATTCTTTTCCGCTTGGCGAGATGTAATTTTGACAACTTGTTGCGGTTAACTCAGCGGTTGATGTATGATTTACGGTTAAATCGAAGGTCACCACACTGTTGCAACCCTGGCTTGAAGTGTGGTTCTCTATGTAACTTCCTGTTTCCTTGTACACATTTAACAAAGGCGAAATAAAACTGTCACAAACCGTCATGGTCTGCGTTGAACTCGGATTATCCAGCGTTATATCAATGGTAATTATACTGTCGCAACCTGCCCCATTTTGAATGGTGTCGTTGAAGTTTCCAGAAACATAAAATACTCTTCCGCTTGGAGCGGTAACAGAATCACAACCTTCAATTTCTAAATTCGAAAATGTAGTTTCTA
>JBLIKP010000052.1:0-18122 GCA_047635375.1 Sphingobacteriales bacterium
AGTCAGCGCTTAAGCTGAACAACTTCCTTGGGGCTAACTTTGGCTAGTGCAACCTTTGATATAAGTCGTTCCAGATCGCCAACTTCGTGGATAGATTCTCGGCAAGTGTCCGCCTTAGCGAAATTCTTCACGAAATATTCAACTACTTCAAGACGCTGATTTATCACCACGGGTTCCTTTAGCGGCATCACCATCCATTTTTTTAATAATCGGCCACCCATAGGCGACTGTGTGCGGTCGATAATGTCGATAAGGGCTTTTCCTCCCTCGTGATTGGGTTGAATAAGCTCAAGGTTTCGCACGGTGAACCGGTCGAGCCAGACGTATTTTTCGTCCTCAATTCGTGCGATGTTAGAGATGTGTTTAACCTCGTTGTGATGTGTAGAATGTATGTAGTGCATCGCACCACCAGCCGCCATAATGGCCAATTTCATATTCTCAATTCCGAAACCTTTTAGTGATGTGGTATCGAAATGGTGAGTTATTTTTTCGTAAGCGTAGTCGTAACCGTAAATCCAATCGTCGAGATGGAAGGTGTAAAACGAGTCGCCAAAATCCTCGGAGAATTGGGTGCGTTTATCACGCTGAAAAATTACTTCGGCGGGTTTAAAGCTTTGAAGAAGCTTGTCTATATAGTCGCGATTCCCTTGAGACACCATGAATTCACCCGTGCTAATGTCAAGAAAGGCAATTCCATAACCCATTTTATCGAAAAATACCGACGCCAAGTAGTTATTGGATTTTTGTTGAAGGATATTGTCATTGTAACTCACACCTGGCGTTACTAATTCGGTTACCCCACGTTTGACAATGGTTTTCGTCATTTTAGGATCTTCCAGCTGGTCGCAGATGGCCACACGCTGCCCAGCACGCACCAATTTCGGGAGGTAAACATCAATGGAGTGGTGGGGAAATCCAGCCAGCTCAATATGCGACGCCGATCCATTGGCGCGTTTGGTTAGCACAATACCCAAGATTTTTGAGGCCACAACGGCATCTTCACCAAAAGTTTCATAAAAATCGCCCACTCTAAACAGCAATAATGCTCCAGGGTGCTTTTCCTTAATGCTGTTAAACTGCTGCATTAAAGGCGTTTCTTTCGCTTTTTCTGTTACTTTTTTTGATGGGGTACTTGCTTTGGGCATAACTCAAAAATACCACTTTCCTTTCGAACCAAATACCCATGTGGAAAATCTTAAACGCTGTGGATAATTTCTCTTAATTTTAGGGCAATGAAAAAGTTGAAAATGGACGAGCTCGACCGTTTATCGGTGGAGGGGTTTAAAAAGGTAGAGAAGATTCCGGTGGTAATTGTGATGGACAACATCAGGAGCTCACATAATGTGGGCAGTATGTTCCGGACTAGCGATGCCTTTCGTGTGGATGAATTAATTCTCTGCGGAATAACCAATACTCCACCCCATAAAGACATTGAAAAAACCGCCCTTGGGGCCACCCGAAGTTTAACGTGGAGATATTTCAAAGAAACCATGGAGGCTATCGATGCGCTTAAAGCCGATGGCTATACTATCCTCGCCATTGAACAAGCTGAAGAAAGCATAATGCTCGATGCTTTTCCATTCCCATCTGAAGAAAAATTAGCATTTGTTTTCGGAAATGAAGTTTTTGGAGTCGACGATGAAGTAATGAAAAAAGTAGACGCCTGCATCGAAATCCCCCAGTTTGGCACCAAACATAGCTTCAATGTGGTAGTAAGTGCAGGGATTATCCTCTGGGACTATTATAGTAAAACCTTGAAAAAGTGAGGGTTAAAAGCCCTTCTAAATTATTTGAATTTTTATTGAAGAATTGTTTGGTAGGTATACCCTTATAACCTTACCTTTGCACCGGAGGATTGGCAGAGCGGTCGAATGCGGCAGTCTTGAAAACTGTTGTACCGCGAGGTACCGGGGGTTCGAATCCCTCATCCTCCGCCAAGCAAAACCCGACACGAAAGTGTCGGGTTTTTTTGTTTTTCGGGCCGTCATGCTCGCATGAAAAGGTCCGAAAAACAAAAAAACCGTCCAACGCTAGTTGGCCGGGTTTTGCTTGATCGTCCCTCCCCCTCAAGGGATCACCGAGCGGCAGCGAGGTAATCCCGAATCCATAATTTTTTTTAATAGGACTCCTGTTTTTTTGCAAGATATTTTCGGGCCGTCATGCTCGCATGAAAAGGTCCGAAAAACAAAAAAACCGTCCAACGCTAGTTGGCCGGGTTTTGCTTGATCGTCCCTCCCCCTCAGGGGATCACCGAGCGATAGCGAGGTAATCCCGAATCCTGTTTCCATAATGTTTTTGAGAAGTACTCTTGTTTTTAACAAGATCTTGGGAAAAGCCTCGCTTTTCAAAGCCGAAAAACAAAAAAACCGTCCAACGCTAGTTGGCCGGGTTTTGCTTGATCGTCCTCCCCCCTCAAGGGATCACCGAGCGATAGCGAGGTAATCCAGATTCCCGTTTTCCCAAAATATTCTGAATCCCAAATAGGAAAAAATACTGCATTAATACCAAATTTTTAATCGTGCAATTGAGCACGGAATTTTCAAATTAACGGTTAATTATTCTTTGATAATAAAGGGGTTATTATTAAAGTCAATAATTAAAATGTTGATATTTAAGTGTTTAAACTAAATAATAATTATTATATTTATATATGAAAAATTCAATAAAAACATCTGTAATTACCCTTTTAATCGTGGTCGGAAATTTTGTTGTTGGGAGCGGTGTAGGGAAAATAGAGAAAAACCTATGTGCTCACGAAAATATTGTGGGATTTGAAAGAGGCGGAGATATATTAAGTAGTTTAAATGATGATAAATTGTTTGGTATACTAACCTCTCATGAACCCGAAAAAAATGCATTTATTGCAGGATATGCGCTTTCGAGAAAACAAGATTATTCGTATTTAATTATCAATTATAAAATTCAAAGTGTTGATAGATTAGTTGCTTTCGAGCTTGATTATCACAAAAAATGCAACCAATTTTTTATTAAATAAAATTGTAATGAAAATCATATTTATCTCGGTCAACTAATCCAACATACTTCAGCATTATTTAAAGCTCATTAAGATTGTTCTTAATGAGCTTTTTTTGTCTTCTTCCAAAATTATTCAAGCATTTGACAACTAGTATTTGACCTTAAATTCATTATGTAGCCCACTTTTGGCCTTTATGTTCTCTTGTTTTCATCCCCTTATTCCAAATTAATTTAACGGGTTGTTTTTATTCGAATAATAAAGTGAAAATCTCAAATCAGCACTTATTCTTTTCGTATCAATCTGTCTTTCTCCGAATCTTTTCGTATCATATTTTTAAATTGCGTATCATTTACGTATATTCACGTATCATTACGTATCAAATTAAATAAAAATGAAAGTCCGCATCCATAAATTCACCCTTGAACTCGACTGGAACTTAGTCGGGAAGTTGAGTGCTGTCGACAGGTTCGATGCAAAGTGGAGTGCGATTGAAAGGAGGGAGGGGAAAAGTTTAAAACAGCTTAAGGAAGTGGCTACCGTGAAAAGTGTGGGTGCTTCCACCCGTATTGAGGGGAGTAAATTAAACGACGCACAAGTACAAACCTTGCTTCAGAAAATTTCCATAACTAAGTTTGAAGAGCGTGATGAGCAGGAAGTGGCTGGGTATTTTGAATTACTGGGTGAAATTTCAAATGGATTTCATGAGATTTCAATTTCAGAGAATTCATTAAAAAATCTTCACAACCTGCTTTTAAAGCGCTGCGATAAAGATCAATGGCATAAGGGAGATTTTAAACAGCATAGTAATAGTGTGGTTGCTTTTCTTCCGGGGGGTAAAACTGAATTGATTTTTGAAACCACACCTCCCGGATTCGAAACCGACGATGCTATTCGGGATTTAATCCGCTGGTTTAAAAACGACAATGAAACCCACCCCTTGGTGAAATGCGCGTTGTTTTCTTATGAGTTTGTAAGTATTCATCCTTTCCAAGATGGAAACGGAAGATTAAGTAGGCTTATAATCACTTTATTACTTTTGCAACATGGGTACAAGTGGATTGAATACATAAGCTTTGAGCACGAAATAGAGGCGCAAAAAACAAACTACTATCAGGTATTGCGTGATTGTCAAAGTATGCGACCTGGGGAGGATGTGAGTCCATGGATTAACTTTTACCTTGACGGCTTGATTAAAATTCAGAATGAGTTAATGGGCAAATTGGAAGAAAGCGGAATGGAAACTGAGTTAAGCCCAACTCAAAAAGAAATCCTTTCCTATATGAGTGGAAATCCCGGTGCGCAATCGAGTGATGTTGCTCAAAAAATGGATATTCCGTTACCCACTGTTAAGCGAATTTTAAGTCAGCTGGTTGACTTAGAATTGTTAAGGAAGCATGGAGTGGGAAGGGGAACTAACTACTCCATATAAACCAAAGAAGCCCAACCTTTTTTAAAGATTGGGCTTTTAATATTAGTAAAGTTGTGGCTTATGCAGCTTTTCCAGTACTAGAAAAAACTTAGAAAGTTCCTAAAGGAGAAATGAGTTTATTTGACCCATATTTTCCTAGTTGCCGAATACCCGCTTTTGGATTTTAATTGCAATAGATAAACACCAGGAGTTTCAATATTAATTTGGTTTTGTTCAACCATTGGGTTAAGGACCTTAGTTAATATCCTTTCTCCCTTTATTCCATAAACCGTAGCGGTTATTTTTTCATCCACTGGCAGGTGGTCTAAAAATACTTTTCCATTTTCTGAGGGATTTGGATAAAGGTTGAATCCCTTAAACGGATTATTATTATCAACTCCAGTAAGAAATGTTGGTGTAAACCTATATACCAAACCTTGGTGCGGTAGCGTGTCTAAACGATGAACTAGGACTCTCTTTTCTTCTATTTCTGGATTCATTACATCACCATGATAATATCTCCAAATTCCAGGTTCACCGTCCGAATCGTTGGTGTCTACCCCTATACTTACATAGGGTGTGTTGGCACCCTTAAAAGCTTTGTTTCTATCTGAAATTGACAATTCCCCGTACCTAAATTCAAAAATTCCCGTAGTCTCATGCCACCAAAATTGGAAGTTTATTTTATCCGCTGGGGAATAACCCTCAAAAACCATATTTCGATATTGCACTTTAAATATACGGGTGCCCGCGTTTCCATCAGTGTGATAGGAAATATTGGAGGTGGGGTCATTAGGATTATGTCTAAATTCAACATTTGCACCCAGGCCAAACGGAGTGAGATTTAGTTCCCCATCACAATCACCGTTGTATCCTAATTCATGGTACGGAGTGAAAATTTGAAAAACTTCAAAATTTGGGTCGCCCTTACTTTTAATAAAATTTGGATTGAAAAACATAGGTAAACGGTGCCATTGTGAGCCCTCGTTAATTGAGTCTGAAATAATCACTGTATCATTGCTTAAATGCTCGTAATTTTCCTCATGAACAGTTAGGGTATAGTCTTGACTAAATCCCGATAAAAAAGTCAAGGAAAATATAATTAGTAAAAAGTGTTTTTTCATTGTTTTAGGAATTTATAGTTTTTAATGGTGCTGGAATTTGAATTCAATATTGATAAAACAAATATACCAGATTGCAAATTACTTATGTCAATTCTATTTTCAATATTGGGTCCATTAAAGTTTCCTTCTAAAACTAATTTTCCAGCAACAGAATAAATAGTGTAATTAATTTTAGAATTTTCTTCAGCTTTACCATTAATTATTATCTCATTTTCTTTAAAGCTAATTGTTTCATTTTTTTGGGAGTTTTCATTTATTGGGTCAAGGCTTTTTTTATTACTCCCTCCAGGATTATCGGATGGTATACAATTTTTGGTTAACCTAACGCAATAATTTTGTGGAGAAAATGGATCTGGATTGTATTCACCATTTAATTTTTCCTTTTTGTATAATACAAATAATGTTGGTTGGTTAAAAGGTAGGTTTGTAAAATCAAAAAGCATACTATGATTATCTCTATCATCGGGTCTTATTAAATCTGGATTACTCCATTTGTAATCAAAAATAGGTTTTCCTCCAAAGATTGGGTCTCCATCTATAATTTTTTTTTGGTTTTCACACCCATTAATGGATTCACAAATGCTTGAGTCATCATAACGTGAGATTTTTACGTGGACATTTATATCTTTGGAAATTGTACAGTCGAAGGATACCTCACCAATCCCAGGAATAGTTTCCTTATGAATGATGTTTCCGGTAACTTGATACGTTCGCATGGTTAAAGGTTTTATGTCCGAAACACATGCTTTTTGTGTTTCTCGCTTTTTATTTGTAATGTGTTCAGTATTTGTTTCACCATTGGGAAGTTTATGTTTCCATTCCATATTGGTAATTGCAAAATTACCGGTTGCTTTGGTTATTGGCATTGGGAAATAGGTTACGTTTGGTACCAAACACTCTGGAATTCCGGCGGATGTTGAAGGTTCATCATCCACTAAATAAACATCATCCGGTAGGCCTAGCTTTTCTAATTCTGGTAATTTTAAAACAACAATAGATGCGGCATGGCTCGTTCCTCTGCAATCGCTAACGGCATATCTTACACCATAAATTGCATATTTAATACCGTTTGCAAGCTCAACAAAATCTTCATCCTTTGGGGTATAGCATTCACTATCATCCTTTAGCAAAAATTCATGGTCGTCGTTTTCTGCAGCGAGCAAACTGGAGTACCAAGATATTTTTCGCCATTCTTTGAGGTAAATACTTTCACCTATATGATCCTTTCCCATGTACACCGAATCATTCACGCAAATTGGGTCATAATTATAATCAGAAGAACAAATTGTTTCAACCCTTGCGTCTGGTTTTGGGTTACCATCAAGAATTTTTACACTATACCTTATGGCCCTTTCAAGTTTATGATAAGGATTAAGTGGCCATTTTGGAATTATTCGGTTGTAGGCATTTAGCCAAAAATCCCCATTTCTTGTAAGAGATGATTCGATATTGTAACAACGGGTATTTATTGTAATGCTTGTGTCAGGATCCGTTGCCCTTTGATATTTTAAATAATCCTCATCATTTCTAGGGCCAAAGGATCTCATGTAACTGTAACGGTTGGCCCCATCATATTTTTTCCAGAAAAATCTAGTTTTTGAGTCGCTTGGGATGTAAATAATTTCATTATTTTTGTCCCATTCGACTTCGACTTCATACTCATGAAATGGAGGTACGGTATCTGTTTGTTGGGCAAAGGACGGTCCAATAAATATTAACAATAATGTTGTTAATAAATAAAAAATTATCTTCACTTTTTTCATAATTTAATTAGGTTTATTTGAATAATACTCGCAATAAACTAATTATTATCGGGGGGGGGGCAAATTTAATTTCATAATACCGGAATTCAGGGATGAGGGATTAAATTTTTTCGATAAACTCTTTTGAATTATCCTTCAGCAAAATAAATCATGATTTGCAGGTAATTACAGCTCAAAACATCCCCATAAACCAAAGAAGCCCAATCTTTTAAAAAAGATTGGGCTTCTTATATTAGTAAAGTTTTGGCTTATGCAGCTTTCAACTTATTGAACTTCATTTTATTGAAATGTTTCTTAGCGTAATCTAAGGTTACCTTAAATTCTGTTATTCCTTCTTCACTAGGAAGGCTAAACATGGCTTCCATTAAAATAGCTTCGCAGATAGATCTTAATCCACGGGCACCTAGCTTAAATTCCATTGCTTTTTCAACAATAAAATCATACACCTTTGGTTCAAAGCTAAGGTCAATTCCTTCTAGCTTGAAAAGTTTTGTGTATTGCTTGATGATAGCATTCTTAGGTTTAGTAAGGATGGCTAATAATGTTTTCTCATCAAGCGGATTAAGGTGTGTAAGCACAGGAAGACGTCCGATTAATTCAGGAATTAAACCGAATTTCTTCACATCTTGCGGAGTAATGTACTGCAACATGTTTTCCTTGTCAATTTCCTCATTAACCTTAGATGCACTGTACCCAATTGCTTGAGTTTTTAAGCGTTTCCCGATAACCTTATCAATTCCGTCAAAAGCACCACCACAAATGAAAAGTATGTTGCCAGTGTTAAGGGAAATCATTTTCTGCTCTGGGTGTTTTCTTCCGCCTTGCGGTGGAACGTTAACCTGAGAGCCTTCTAATAATTTTAAAAGAGCTTGTTGAACACCTTCACCTGAAACATCTCTGGTGATACTTGGATTGTCGCTTTTTCTTGCGATTTTATCAAGCTCATCAATGTAAACGATACCACCTTCGGCAAGGCTTACATCAAAATCTGCAACTTGAAGTAATCGAGATAGGATAGACTCTACATCTTCACCCACATAACCAGCTTCGGTAAGCACGGTCGCGTCACAAATGCTAAAAGGAACTTCTAAAATTTTCGCAATAGTACGCGCTAAAAGAGTTTTACCTGTTCCAGTCTCACCAATCATTAAAATGTTAGACTTTTCAATTTCTATATCGTCTTTATCGGCGGGTTGTGATAACCTTTTGTAGTGGTTATAAACAGCAACCGATAAAGTGACCTTAGCTTCGTCTTGTCCAATTACATATTCATCAAGGTGTTTTTTGATTTCCATGGGCTTGGCAAGCTTTACCGCTTTGGTTATTCCCTTTTTCTTTTTTGTAGTACTTTCCTGGTCAAGAATTTCGTTTGCTTGAGAAATACAACGGTCACAAATATGCCCGCTAATTCCAGCAATCATTAATAAAGATTCCTTTTTGGAAATACCGCAAAAGGAACATGAAATGTCCTTATTTTTCATTTAGGTAAAATTTGTTAAAAAAAGGGTTTTACACCTAGTGTATCAATATTAAGTGTAAAACCCCTTATAATGTTTACTGAATTCTGACTATTTTGTTTTACCCTTAGGCTTTAACACTTCGTCAATCATTCCGAATTCCTTGGCTTCAGTAGCGTCCATCCAGTAGTCGCGGTCAGACCTGTCCCAAACTTCTTTGTACGGTTTGCCTGAGTGATCTGAAATGATTTCATACAATTCTTTCTTCAGACGTTGTATTTCATTATGAGTGATTTCAATATCTGATGCTTGTCCTTGCACGCCACCCATTGGTTGGTGAATCATCACACGAGAGTGGTGAAGTGCTGTTCTTTTTCCTGCTGCGCCAGCACATAATAAAACAGCTCCCATGGATGCTGCCATACCTGTACAGATTGTAGCTACATCTGGCTTGATGTATTGCATGGTGTCGTAAATACCTAGACCTGCATAAACAGATCCGCCTGGGCTATTTAAATAAATTTGAATATCTCTTGAAGAGTCTGTGCTTTCTAGGAAAAGTAATTGTGCTTGAACAATGTTAGCAATGTTATCATAAATGGCATCTCCTAGGAAAATGATTCTATCCATCATTAACCTTGAAAAAACATCCATTGATGCTACGTTAAGCTGTCGTTCCTCTATAATATAAGGAGTCATACTTGTAGGGATATTCTTTGCTATGCCTTCCATGTATTTGTCAACATGAACTCCACCTATGCGTGAATGTTTTACTGCGTATTTTCTGAATTCTTTACTGTTAATCATGTGTTAAATTGTGTTTATGGATTGTAGAACAAACGAAATGAGGACTAGTTTGGTGCGTAAACAACAAAAAAGCCAATAGCGAGAGGCTATTGGCTTTTCCTGCCCCTGGCCCACAAGCCAAGGTAACCAAAATTATAATTTTGTGAAATCTTTATAGCCTATAGCTTTTTCTTTAACAGTGACCACTCCATTAAGATGACTCATTACTTTCATATTGCGGATTTCCTCCACAGATTTTGTGTACCGGTCACGGTCTTGAAGGTAGTTTACAGCGTATTCATTCGCTTGAGTTTCGTCAAGCTGTTGTCCGTACATTGCAAATTGCTCAGCGATACGAGATTTCGTGAATTCCATTATCTCGTCATAGTCGATTTCAATTCCAGCTTGCTTAGCAATGTTTTCTTCGATTAAAGACCAGGTAAGTTTTTTAGAAAAATCTTCAAAACCTTCTTCGATTTCTTGGTCAGATATTTTGTCTTCGTTGATAGCGCGTAACCATCTTTTTAAGAAATCTTTAGGAAGCTCAATTTTTACCTTTTTTAAGTAAAAGTCTTGAAGTTCTTGAGCGAATTTTTGTTCAGCGTGTTGGCTAAACATGCCCATTAAGTCTTCTTTAAGTTTCGTGTTAAATTCTTCTTCAGTTTTAACGTTTCCTTCACCGAAAACTTTGTCGAAAAATTCTTGGTTGATTTCTGACTCTTCTACTTTGTTGATTTTCTCAACTTTCAATAAGAACTCACCTTTAAGCGCCACTGCTTCAGAAGGAGAAACTTTTAATAGTCCAGCAAGCTTACTGTCGCTTTTACCTAGAGCGTCGAAAAGGTTTACATTAAGGCTATCTCCTTTTTTCTTGCCAAGAAGAGCTTTTTTGATTTTTTTGTCTTCCACTAAGTCCATGCGTAGGTTAGCAGTTTGAGCTACGCCACCTTCAATTAATGAACCTTCTTCGTTAAGCTGCATTACTTCAGCAACGATAATATTTTCATCCTGTACTTCGTCGACCTCAGAGAATTTCCCGTAAGCACGACGCATGTTTTTAAGTCTGTCGGCGAAAGTTTCAGGGTCAACTTCGATTTTGTATTTCTGAATCTTGTCTTTTTCGCTTGGAGTAACATCGATGGTAGGAGCTAGGCCTAATTCGTAGTCAAAGTTGAATTCTTGTCCAACTTCCCAAGTGATTTCGTTTTTATTGTCGGCCTTTGGAAGAGGCTGACCAAGAATATCTAGATTATTTTCTTTAATGTAGTTATTAAGCGAGTCGCTTAATAGACGGTTAACTTCATCAACTAGGATGCTTTTGCCATGAAGTTTGCGCACGTGGCCAGAAGGAACCATTCCTTTTCTGAAACCAGGAACTGTCATTTTTTTGGCAGCATCTCTGATTTGAGCGTCATATTTTGGTTTGTAATCTTCCGGAGTAAGCTTGATTTTTACTACTGCCGTTAGTTTATCAATGTTTTCGCGTTGAATTTCCATGAACAAAAATAAAAAAGTTAAAAAAAAAGCCCCGCAATTTTGCGGGGCTTTGGTGCGGATGAAGGGACTCGAACCCCCACGCCTCTCGGCACTAGATCCTAAGTCTAGCGCGGCTACCAATTACGCCACATCCGCTTGAGTTCCCAAAAACAAGTGAATCACTAATTCTTTGGAGGTGCAAATATACTGCTTTTTTGATTTCCTCTAAAACAATTGATGGTTTTTTATGAGAAATATTTTATGGTTTCTTGTAAGTAGTTGGGTGTTAACAATAAACGGTTTCCATACCATGAGAAAATTTCTCCGTCGACAAGTTTCACCTTGCTATTTTTACACATTTGCTTGTAATTATCAATGTGTTTTTCACCAAAAGGAAACGGTTCGGAAGATAATAATATAGCGTCCACCTTGTCGGCGATAAGCTGCTTCTGTGTAATCTCAGGATAACGAGAGTATTGATAATCCGCTCCAGCGAATATATTCTCAAACCCACAACGTTCCAATAAATGATTAATAAAGGTGTTATGTCCGGCAGCCATTATAGGATCTTGCCAAATTAGATAGGCTACTCTCACCTTTTTTGTGGCTGGCTTAAGCCGAGAAAAACCGCTTGCAATCTCAGAAACCAATTCTTCAGCTTTTTCTGTGACATTCAAGACTTTTCCCAATTCGGTCATCATTTTTAATGAATCGTCAAGGTTGAAAATGTCGCTCATCCAAACTGGAAATTCCTCCATAATGGGGGAGAGGTTCTTTTGATCGTTTTCTTCCTTGTTCCCTATAATAAGGTCAGGGTTTAGTTCTCGAATTCGGTCAATGTATACGTCCTTGGTCCCACCGACTTTAAATGTCGATTTGAACTCCTGTTTTGGGTGGATGCAGAATTTTGTAATGCCCACCACCTTTTCCTTGAGTCCCCAATGAAACAGCAGTTCTGTTTGAGAGGGAACCAACGACACAATCCGTTTGGGATTTTTAGGAACCTCGACGGTTCGTCCCATTTGATCTGTAAAGTGGCGAGCAGACATTGTTATTTTGCTAATGCTTCAAGCACATCAATCTTGGTGATCATGTGGTAATCTCCAAGGTTGTCGCATGTTAAAACAGCTCTATAAATTTTGGTGAAAATTGTAGAAATCTCCTCGATTGGCATGTTCCATGGGACAATTGGGTAAGGTCCGCTGCAGATTGTGCCGATTTCCTTTTCCTTCAATTTCTTGTCTCTCACGATTTCATTTAATAGGCCCAATTGATCAATAGATCCAATAAATTCACCTGCTTTTTTAACAGGAAGTTGAGAAATATCGTGCTCTTCCATCAGCTCAATAACCTTGGCAACGGGCGTGTCGTGTTCAACAGATACGGTTACTTGCATTCCTTTGCCTTCAACCAAGTGAGATGCTTTTAGGTCACTAGTTTTAAAGTACCCCATTTTTCTCATCCAATCGTCGTTGAAGAATTTGCCAACGTAACGCGTTCCATGGTCATGGAAAATAACCACAACCATGTCGCCTTCTTTAAGTTGGTCTTTCATTTGTAGGAGTCCGCCTATGACTGCTCCAGCACTATTTCCAACCCAGATCCCTTCTTGCTTAACGATTTCCTTGGTGTAAATAGCCGAGTCTCTATCGGTTACTTTTTCAAAGTGATCAATGATATCGAAGTTTACATTTTTAGGGACGAAATCTTCTCCGATACCTTCGGTAACGTAAGGGTAGATGTCTTCTTGGTGGATTTCACCTGTTTCGTGGTAGGATTTGAACAGACTACCGTAAGAATCGATTCCCCAAATTTTAACATTAGGGTTTTGTTCTTTTAAATATTTTCCAGTTCCAGAGATCGTTCCTCCAGTTCCAACACCTACCACAAGGTGAGTGATTTTCCCTTTGGTTTGCTCCCAGATTTCAGGACCTGTAGTTTTATAGTGTGCTTTAGAGTTGCTTAGGTTGTCGTATTGATTTGGCTTCCATGCTCCTTCAACTTCGTTTGCCAAACGTGTGGATACCGAATAATATGAACGAGGATCTTCTGGTTCAACTGCGGTAGGGGTGACCACAACTTCGGCTCCAAAAGCCTTAAGTGCGTCAATCTTTTCTTTACTTTGTTTGTCAGGAATTACAAAAATACATTTGTAACCCTTTATAGTAGCGGCCATTGCCAAGCCCATTCCAGTATTCCCAGATGTACCTTCAATAATGGTCCCTCCTGGTTTAAGAAGGCCTTCGTTTTCGGCGTCTTCGATCATTTGAAGTGCCATTCTATCTTTAATGGAGTGGCCCGGATTAAAGGTTTCGACTTTTGCGTAAACGGTTGCCTTAATATCTTTAGTAATGCTGTTTAATCGAACAAGTGGAGTGTTTCCAACGGTTTCGAGAATGTTATTATAAACCATGAGGCAAAGATACAAGTTTGGTTGGTTTACCCTTAAACTTATTACCTTCGTGATCGAAAAATGAATAAAGAATTAAAATAAAGACGTGGCATTATCAGCAAATAAAAAACTAGGATTCATTATCGCCTCAGTGATTATACCCTTTATAGTATATACGTTTGTGTACTATAAAAAGGAGATTGCGGTATACTTTCCCAAGGATAAGTGGGTATCTATGAATTTCCAATACGGTGAAGGAGAATATTCTTCAGAGTGGGATACCGAAAGAGGGGAGTTTGTCACTTCTTTATTTGGGGATTCAATTACAAAAATTAAGATGCCGCTTCTTCCGGCTGAAGCCGATACCATTTGGAGGATGATGGAAGAGGTAGAATTCTTCAAGTACCCAAGCAATTTAGAATTCCCTGTGGGCACAAAGTCTGATACTGTTGAACTTATCCAATATAAGTATGAGATGAGGTTCATCCATCGCACCAAATTTTTAACTTGGGAAAAGCATTTGTTTACCGAAAATCAAAAAGCGACCGACTTAAGAAAACTAAGCCGACTAGTCCGCAGGATAATTTCAGACAAGCCTGAGTTTCGAGAAATTGCAGGAGAATAAAGGAAATAAAATCCGAAAAGTATAAATTTTAGTGAGTGTAATTGTTTGGTAAGTGAGAATAAGTTCTTACATTTGCAACTCAATTTTTAAGGATAACAACATGTACGCGATTGTAGATATAGCAGGCCAACAGTTCAAGGTTGAAAAGTCACAGAAATTATTTGTTCACAGGCTTGAGGGCGCTGAAGGAGATAAAGTAGAATTTAACGAAGTATTTCTTACTGACGATAACGGAAAAATCACCGTTGGAACACCAGTAGTGAAGGGAGCTTCTGTTACGGCTACAATTCTTGAGCACTTAAAAGGGGACAAGGTGATTGTTTTCAAAAAGAAAAGAAGAAAAGGTTATAAGAAGAAAAACGGTCACAGACAGTACTTCACAAAAATCGAAATCGAAAATATTAAGTAATCAACTAATCTCTTTAATTAGAAATTAGCAAAAATAAAGACAAATGGCTCATAAGAAAGGTGCTGGTAGTTCTAGAAACGGACGTGAATCGGAAAGTAAACGATTAGGTGTTAAAATCTTTGGTGGACAAGCTGCTATTGCAGGAAACATTATCGTTCGTCAGCGTGGTACAAAACACCACCCTGGAAAAAATGTAGGTATGGGTAAAGACCATACACTTTTTGCATTAGTTGACGGAACTGTTGTTTTCAAAAAGAAACGTGACGACAAGTCTTACGTGAACATTCAGCCAATGGTTGAAGAGATCATTGAGAAAGCTAAAGCTGCTGCTCCTGTTAAAGAAGCTGCTCCTAAAGTTGAAAAAGAAGAAGCTCCAAAGGCTAAAGCTGAAAAGAAACCAGCTGCTAAAAAAGCCGCTGCTCCTAAAGCTGAAGCAAAACCAGCGGCTAAGAAGCCTGCTGCTAAAAAAGCTGCTCCTAAAAAAGACGTTAAATAATCGTTTTTCAAATCATAAAAAAGCCCTTCGGATTTCCGAAGGGCTTTTTCTGTTTATACCTACCTCAATATTTCGGATAAAGCCTCATCGAGAGGTTCGTTTGCAGTAATTTTTATCCCCTTAACGCCCGCCGCCGCCGCTGCCTCAATGTCTCGCGGACTGTCGCCAATTAAGTAGCAATCTTCGGCTTTAGCCTTAAAACGAGCTAAACCTTTTTCTACCATTAAGGATCCCGGCTTACGATCTAGGCTTGCGCCGAAATCTTGGTGATGCGGACTATAATAAATCGCCTCAAAAGTTATTCCCTCATTAGCGAAATGTTTCTCTAGCTTGTTATGAATTTGCTTTAACCCTTCATGAGAGTAAAGCCCTTTGGCAATTCCTCCCTGATTTGTGACAATTACAAAACAATACCCTTGGGCTTTAAGCCGTTTTAAAGCGTCAATCCGCCCGGGTAGTATCTCCAATTCTTCGGGTGACATTACATAATTGCCGATTTCACGGTTAAGTACACCGTCGCGATCTAAAAAAATGATTTTTTTCATGGAATTTTAACCTCCTATGGCAAATAAAATAAATTTAAGTTGATTAACTTCACACTCTTAACCAATTATTAAAAAAGTGTCAGACAGTCTGGTAATAATTCCCACTTATAACGAGAAAGAAAACGTTGAAAATATCATACGTAGAGTGTTTTCCTTGGAAGATTCTTTTCATGTGTTAGTCATTGACGATGGTTCTCCAGACGGCACTGCCGACATTGTTAAGTCCCTTCAAAAGGAATTTCCTGAAGCCCTTCATCTTGAACTACGAGCTGGGAAACAAGGATTAGGAACGGCCTATATTCATGGCTTCCGTTGGGCACTTGCCAGAAATTACGCTTTCATTTTTGAAATGGATGCCGATTTCTCCCATAACCCTGAAGATCTTATTAAACTTAAAAACGGTTGTATCGATAACGATGCTTATTTAGCTATAGGGTCCAGGTATAAAAGTGGTGTAAACGTGGTTAACTGGCCAATGGCGAGAGTCTTGATGTCGTTTTTCGCTTCCATATACGTGAAAACCATAACAGGCATGCCTATTCACGATGCTACTGCTGGTTTTAAATGCTACCGTCGTGAAGTGCTTGAAACCATAAATCTTAAGGACATTAAATTTGTGGGTTATGCCTTTCAAATTGAAATGAAATTCACCACCTGGAAGATTGGGTATAAAATCGAGGAGGTGCCTATCATCTTCACCGATCGTACTGAAGGAACCTCAAAAATGAGCGGTGGAATTTTTAAAGAAGCCTTTTTCGGTGTTTTAAAAATGAAACTAAATTCCATATTCAAGAAATACCCTACGCCAAAATTTACCAAAGCGGCGTAATCCATGAGTTTACTCGAAATCAAAAACCTTCACCTTAACTTTGGCGATAAAAATTCGTCGGAAAAGGCGTTGAAGGGTGTTTCCATGCGTCTTGACGCTGGTAAATCACTCGGTTTGGTGGGCGAATCGGGATCGGGAAAAACCATAACCTCGCTTTCAATTATGCGCCTGTTGGATGAGACAGAATGTTTTTATCCCGCAGGTGAAATTCTTTATAACGGGGTGGACTTGCTTAGCCTTCCTGAAGAGGAAATCCGTAAATACCGTGGTGGAAAAATCGGAATGATTTTCCAAGAACCGATGACTTCGTTAAACCCGGTGTATACTTGCGGTGATCAGGTTTCTGAAATCCTTGAATTACATAAAAATTTATCCAAAGCTCAGGCGAAAGAACGCGTGCTTGAATTATTTGAGGAGGTTCAACTTCCCGAGCCACCTATCGTTTTTAAGAAGTATCCACATCAGCTTTCTGGTGGGCAGAAACAGCGGGTAATGATTGCTATGGCAATTGCCTGTAAACCCGAATTGCTTATCGCCGATGAGCCTACAACCGCCTTGGATGTAACTGTTCAGAAAACAATATTAAATCTGCTCACCAACCTATGCGAAAAACGTGGAATGGCGATGATTTTCATTAGTCATGACCTGGGAGTAATTAACGCTGTGGCGGATGACGTCGCGGTGATGAAGCATGGCGAATTGGTGGAAATTGGGAAAGTAGCCGATATTTTTAACAATCCTCAACATCCTTATACAAGAGGACTTATAGCTTGCAGACCTAATCCTGATCTGAGTTTAAAAAGATTACCTACCGTTTCCGATTTTTTGGAGGCAGGAAAAATCCTTAGCCTTGAAGAGGTTATTGAACCTTTGAAAATTGGGGTTAAACCAGAAAATCCTCAGCGTAAAAGTGGAAGCGAACCACTTTTAAAGGTGAAAAACCTTGTGGTTAGCCTGCCCATTAAAACCAATATATGGGGAAGGGCAACGCGGACAATTGAAGCAGTAAACGATGTGAGTTTCGATGTGTTTGAAGGAGAAATTGTTGGATTGGTGGGAGAGTCGGGATGTGGTAAAACTACACTTTCTCGAACCCTGTTAAACCTAATGAAACCAACTTCTGGCGAGATTTTTTGGAAAGGACAGCGGATTGACAACCTAGGGAAAGCAGAATGGAAAAAACTGCGTCGCGATGTGCAGATAATTTTTCAAGACCCATTTTCATCGCTAAATCCAGCCCAAAGTGTGGGGAAGTCAATAATTGAGCCCATGATTGTGCATGGAATTGGAAAAAATAATGAAGAAAGAAAGGCTCTCACCAAGGAATTATTGGCGAAAGTAAAGCTAGATCCAGAAATGTTCGATAGACTGCCGCATCAATTTTCTGGCGGACAAAGACAACGTATTGGAATTGCACGTGCCTTGGCTGTGCAGCCTAAGTTTATTATTTGTGACGAGTCGGTCTCAGCATTGGATGTAAGTGTTCAAGCCACAGTTTTGAATCTTCTTTTAGATCTTAAGGATGAGTTTAATCTTACTTATATTTTTATCTCACACGACTTGAGCGTCGTAAAATTCATCGCCGATCATCTACTGGTAATGCGTAAAGGAAAAATCGTGGAGCAGGGTAAGTCAAGCGAGGTTTATGAAAAGCCATCAGAGACATATACGCAGAGTTTAATCGAGGCAATCCCAAAACTTGAGGTATAATGGAGAGGAAGTTAATTACCACTGGAGATGGCTCCAAGACGCTTTTTGTCCCAGAATTAAACGAGCATTACCACTCAACTCATGGGGCCTTAGCTGAAGCTAGACATGTGTTTATAAAAAATGGG
>JBLIKP010000053.1:0-17944 GCA_047635375.1 Sphingobacteriales bacterium
ACCACAAATTCATCGACGATAGGCAAAATGCTCTTAATTGCTGCTTTAATGGGATAATAAAGTTTATCCGCATTCTTAACCATTGTAAATCCACTAATTTTCATTTCTGCTATGTTTTGGGCGATTTTCCCCAAATTTCTGAAAAATATTGTAGTTCGACGAAAATCTGGGCGCCTAAAAGGTAATCAATAAATGATTTAATTGTACTTTTGCACCTTTTAAAAGGTAAAAATTATTTCCATGAGCCAACAATTGAGCAAATTAGAAATTCAACGACGCGAAACGCTTGTTAAGTTACGTGAAAAGGGCATCGAGCCTTTTCCGGCAGAAATGTTTGAAGTAAATGCCTCTGCGGCAGAAATCTTGGAAAATTACCCTAAACAGAAACTAGAGTATAAAAATATAAGTCTTGCAGGACGAATAATGGGCCGCCGAATTATGGGTAGCGCATCATTTGTGGAGCTTCAAGACACCACCGGGCGTATTCAGCTTTACTTCCGCCGCGACGACCTTTGCGAAGGAGAAGACAAGTCGATGTACAACGATGTGTTTAAGAAATTCCTAGACATTGGTGATATTATCGGAGTTAAAGGATTTGTTTTTGAAACTGGAACGGGAGAGATTTCCATTCACGTGACATCGTTCAAACTTTTAACAAAATCCTTAAAGCCTTTGCCTATTGTTAAGGAAAAGGACGGAGAAGTTTTTGATGCCTTCACCGACCCTGAGATGCGTTACCGCCAACGTTACGTAGATATGATTGTGAACCCTGAGGTTCGTGATACCTTCCGCCAGCGAGCGAAATTGGTAAATTCTATGCGCTCTTTCCTTACCGAAAAAGATTACCTGGAAGTAGAAACTCCAATCTTACAACCGCTTTACGGTGGTGCTGCTGCTCGTCCGTTCAAGACGCACCACAACACGCTGGACATGACGCTTTATTTGCGTATTGCCAACGAACTTTATTTGAAGCGCCTGATTGTAGGCGGTTACGACGGGGTTTTTGAATTCGCTAAGGATTTTAGAAATGAGGGAATGTCCCGTTTCCATAACCCAGAGTTTACACAAATGGAGCTATACGTAGCCTACAAAGACTACGATTGGATGATGGACCTTGTGGAAGCTATGGTAGAAAAAATCGCCATGGATCTTCACGGGACTACTGATGTGAAAGTGGGTGAGAACACCATCAATTTCCAACGTCCGTGGAAACGTTATACCATGTACGAGGCTATCGAGCACTTTGCCGGAGTTGATGTTTCGGAAATGACCGAAGCTGAAATGCGCAAAGTTGCTCAGGACTTGAAAATTAAGACCGACGATTCAATGGGTCGTGGTAAGCTTATCGACGAAATTTTCGGTGAGATGTGTGAGCCAAAATTAATTCAGCCGACATTCATCACGGATTACCCTGTAGAAATGTCACCATTGGCTAAGAAACACCGCAGTAAGCCAGGATTGGTAGAGCGTTTCGAGGCGATATGTAATGGAAAAGAAATCTGTAATGCATTCTCTGAGCTTAACGACCCTATAGACCAGCGCGCGCGTTTCGAAGAGCAACTTGAGCTTGGAAAACGTGGCGACGATGAAGCGATGGTACTCGACGAAGATTTCTTAAGAGCGCTAGAATACGGAATGCCACCAACAGCCGGACTAGGAATTGGAATCGACCGTCTTTCGATGATCATGACCAACTCACCGTCTATTCAAGACGTACTTTTCTTCCCTCAGATGAGGCCAGAAAAGAAAGCCGTAGCAAGCTTAGCCGCCGACTTAAAAGCGAAAAATGTCCCAGAAGAATGGATTAAAGTTTTCGAAGGATTAGGATTTAATACTCTTGCCGAAATGCAGGAAATAAAAATCGGAAAAATCTTTAACGACATGGGCGGCATGCGCAAGAAGTTAAAGATAGAATCACCAATGCCAGCAAAAGAAGAAGTAGAAAGTTGGTTAGCATAATGAATGAGAAAAACCTTGAGCAATCGTGGAGGAAGGAGCTTGGCGACGAGTTTCAAAAGCCCTATATGCTTGATTTAACACAATTTATAAACACACAAAAGGCTCAGGGCGCGGAAATCTTTCCACCTGAGCCTTTGGTTTTTAACGCCTTTAATCATTGCGCTTTCGCGGATGTGAAAGTGGTTATCATCGGACAAGATCCTTATCATGGTCCCGGCCAGGCGCACGGATTATCGTTTTCAGTTCCTCGGGGAATGAAGTTACCTCCTAGTCTGCGCAATATCTACAAAGAAATCACTTCTGATATAGGTCAGCAGGCTGCGGCTAATGGTTTGGCTTCTGCCGAAGGAGACCTCACGCGCTGGGCAAATCAAGGCGTTTTGTTGCTCAATGCCACGCTCACGGTAGAAGCTAAAAATCCCGGTTCCCATCAAGGCCAGGGCTGGGAAGAATTCACCGATAAGATTGTGGAAGTGCTAAACAAGAAAAAAGAAAACCTAGTATTTATCCTTTGGGGCGCTTACGCGCTGAAAAAAGGGGCGAGTATTAATCGAGAGAAGCATTTAGTGATTGAAAGTGCACATCCCTCGCCGTTTTCAGCACATCGTGGCTTTTTTGATTCCAAACCTTTTTCCAAGGCAAATGAATTTTTAAAAGAAAAGGGAATTCAGGAGATAAGGTGGTAAGGGGAAATTAGATTTGAGTTTGGAGTGTGAGTTTTGAGGGTTTATCTGACGCTGCCTGAAATAGGTTGATCGCTTGAAAATTAATCCTCGTTCTCCTTCTTCTTCCCCCACAATTTTTAAGTGCAAAAGTTTCTTTTTTGGTCCACCAACCGTCATTTCGAGCTTTGTATAGAAACGACGATTAATAAGCGAGATTTCGTTTTTAAACCCTCCTTTATTTCTCCCTTACTCCTGTTAGCAAGCGCAGCGGTAGAATGATTTTTAAGAATACGAAACCTATAATTTAGCAAAATATAAAAAACTCATCGCTCATAACTCAAAACTATCGCGCAGCGATCCTAGCACCTTCTTCTTTCCTTTGCGGTAAATACCAACGCAAGAAGTTTAGAAATAAATCAAAAATTGAGTCAAAATAAAAAGGCTTAAAAACTTAATCGCTTCATATAAAGCCTTACCTCATCAAATAAATCTTCCCAATATTCTTCTTGAAAAACTTATCTCCAGCACTGCCACGCTTCTCGTATTGGCGTCCCTCTTGGCTTACTTTTACATTGTAAAAATACACGCCGTTTGCCAGCTGATCACCAAATTCGTCGGTGCCGTTCCAGCGGAAATCACTGATGTTGTTTCCAATCTTAAGCGGTCCCAATTCGTTTTTTGTCACCTCACGTACCAACTTGCCACTCACCGTGAATATCTGGATGGTAATTTCTTCTGGCACCTGACTTCCCGTTAGCGTAAACACAAATTGCATACTTGTCGAAAACGGATTAGGATAGGGGTAGATTTGGGTGATTGTTTCTCTGTCGTCTACCTCAAATGAAATTTCGTAGGCTTGTTTTCCAGCAGAATTTCCGCTGGCATCACTCCCTTGAACCCTCATAGTGTGTACTCCGTTATCAAAGGGGCTTTGCGGATTGTAAACCAGCGTCGCAGCATTCTTTTCTGATGTTCCAGGAGAGAAATTCATTCCCGCGGTTCCAATTGGAAGAATTGTAAAGTCAGCATCGTTTGGATTCTTTATCCAGACCATCATGTTTGAGGTGTCGTTCAATGCTCTAAACTCATTGTCGTCGCTTAGCGTAATTGTGATTTCCGGCTGTGGCTGAATCAATTCACCGTCCAATATTTTCCTGCCATCAACACGAACATCCAAAAGCGGATTAGTATTGTCGCCCACCACCGTAAACGGAACGGAGTAGAAGTTATTCGAAAGGTCTTTGTCGAGCCCGTTTAGGGGTAATACAGAAACAATCAGCTGATTTTCACCTACCAACCCAAGACTTGAGAATTTAGTGGATATAGCGGCTGTGTTTAAGCCCTCAAGCTGACCAATAGATTTCACGTCTATTTCAATTTCATTTCTGCTGGCAGTTAAAACGGTTAGGTTAACTTCTAATGAGTCTGATTGTAATTCCAAAAGGTTCTTTATCATTACCGAAAACGAAATGCTGTCACCCTCTTGAATAACCTTAGTTGGAGAAACCAACCCTGAATCTGGGAAAACGCTCACTTCTGGTGTTCCCACGAAGTACATGGTCAAATCCTTAACTGTCGAAGGTGTCCTCAGTGAATCGTCACGGAAATAAATCGAGTAACGAAGGTTTTTAAATGAATCTGTTGAGACTGAACTTAGGTCGGTGGTTTCACTGGGGTCTGCATATAATACTTCTTCCTCTCCATTTGGCTTTACGCCGATGATCGATACTTTGAACGAATCACTTTCGGTTCCTTTTAGCAAATTAAAACTCGCCGTTTCCCATCCTCTCGACGGACCAAAATTTTGGGAGGTTAAACTTCCCTGGTTGTATTTCCCAACAAACTCCACATCTTGAAATAAGGTCTGCTCTTTTGGTGGGGTGGGATTGTTTAGTGTATCAGCGGTGAATTCAACGGAAGTAAAACTGTTGTCGTTCTTTCTTCCCATCAGCATATATGGCCATCCGTTTTGAACGGTTCTTATTTGTGATGCACCAGCATCTTCAAATGCTGTTAAGGTTGCCTCTGAAAAAGTCTGAGGATCAAAGTTCTTTCCGTTGTACACATACACATAATGTCCATCTGGAATTCGGTTTAGGTAATCGTTCATGCTGTCTACTTGCGCAGAAACATTGGTGTTAAAGTTGAATAAACTACTTTTTATACCGTCGATGTGTACAATATTATACTGACTTTCGTACCCGAACCTGTCAAAACTAGACGGATTCAGTGCCAACATATAAACGCCTTGTTTTTCTTGGAAGGCTTGCACTGCCTTGTTTGAATTGATTCTAAGTATTCTTTGTCCGGTTGAAGAAGAAGCTACATCACCACGGGTAAAAATGGAAATCCTTATCGCATCTTCAGTAAATTCAAAGGTCTTATAAGTTGTATCGCCAACCATATTGTTGTATTGCGGATTGAATTGTGCAAACTTACTTAGGCTAATCCCTGAATTAGCATCTTTTCTATAAGTGAAATCGCTGTTCTGCCAGAGGCCTCCTTCGTTTATCGGAAGATCTAACTTCATCCTCCAGAAATAAACTTGGTTTTCTGTTGGAGTGAAAGTTGGCGTCCAGCTGATTAAGGTTTTTCCAGCAAGAACTCCTGAATTCTGTTTGAACGACGAGCTGAAATCAGAAACGGTATCTATCTCGAAGATGTAATTAGCGTTTCCTATTTTAAGGTTATTGCTTTGTGCGGTTAGCTTGATTGGGCTTTTTCCAACGATACCGTGCACATCTGGAGAAACTATGTTAACCCCATTGGCTGGCATAATAAAATCGAAACTAGCGGTGTTATTCGCAAGGCTAAGTTCGTTGATTCCTGTTCCTTGGTTTATGGAAACGGTGAACGAGTTTAGTCCGCGAGTACTTAAGTCTTTACTTTTAATATAATAGAAAAGTGTGTCACGGTAAAATATAGGAGGGAATTCTTGAGCTAGATAAGTAATGTCTTTACCGTCAGGTAATTTTCTGCTCACCACCACCGATAAAGAATCCTCGGTAGCTTTCCCATTATTATTAACCACAATTGCCACAGCGAAGGAATCTGAAACTGCCGTTACATTTTGTGGGTGAATATAAAGTGAAGACCGTGATATTGCCCAGTCAGGGTCCTTTGGCGCGTAAAATGTTAAAGCAGGATCGCCATGAAAATTGTATTGCCTTGCATGAAGTCGGTTGAATTTATCGTCGGCCTTTTGGAATTGACCTACTGTCTCAGCCAGAAGTTTGGAGATTGGGAGTCCGAAACTATCCGTAAATGCGACCTTGTAAAAAATGGAAGTAAAGCCATTTAAATAAGAAGGGAATCCCAAATCTGAAGTAGCTATCCAGCCAATAGCACCCTTTTCTTTAGCGAGAATGTAGTTTTCAGCAACACTGTTTTTATTAAAAGTGTTCCCCGCTGAACAACCGTTATACATCATTATTGTATGTCGGCCGGTAATTGCCAAGTCTTCACTTTTCCCGAAATCTAACTCAAGTCCTTGACTTGATCCGTGTCCAAAGAAGCTTAAAAATCCAATGCCTTCATCAATCTTGCCGACAATCCTGCCCTTGAAGTTTCCTGAAATAGGATCGTTTACATTTTTGTGATAAGAAAAGTCCTTGGCTCCGTAAAGCGCACCTTCAATAATGCTCCTGTAGTTGCTGGTGTAACTTTTGAAGGAATTGTTCTCGAATAAATTTGTGCCACCACTCAAGTGAACCACTCTTTTTCTCCATTGCGAATCTGGTAATGCCTCATATTCTTGAAGGCGTTGAAGGTAATTTCGGACATCATCATTTGTTTGTGCAGGGATACGGCTTATTGGTAAATCTGGTTTGTAAAGGGAATCTACAATGCCACTGGTAAACATTACGTCAGATCCCGGAACCCCGAAAGTGGGAACTAAGTCCAATTGAAAATTTGAGGTGTTTTGACGAATGCGGCTTGCTTCCTGTCCTTTTCCTAATAATAGAATAAGTGGTTTTTGATTTGCAGTAGCAAGTAGCTCCTTAGCGTAATTGCGGATTGCCATAGGGTGATGCTGACCGAAATAATAATTGAAATACAGTTCATCAGTGGTAACGGTATTTACATTTCTTCCTGTCGACTTTCGGTAATTTTCATATTCTAACGCCGATTGACGTAAGCTTTTATGCGTGATGATTATGAAATCCCATTCAGGGTTTACAGTAATTTTTTGTTCCTCGACCTTGGATGGAATTAGGTTTGTTATGGTCGTGGTATCGAATAAATAAAACTCGTTTTCAGAAGCTTCTACCGGAAGCATGATTTCTAGAGTATCTGCGTAAGTATTACCATTTACGATTGTACCCGTGGAGTTATTCCATACGGAAATATTTGTGGGATCTGATAAATTTGAGAATGCTACATGCTTCGCACCTGATGAGAAAGGGAGATTAAAATTTAATTCATTCCCTTGAACTTGAAAGTTTCTAGGGTAGGTAAAGGTAAAATGGCTAATAGCAATATTATCGGCGGCAACGCCTAAATCATTAATTGAGGAAATTCTAACTGACGTAGAAGCTCCTAAACGATCAGCAGTAATTTGTTTAGAAACTATTGCCTCAGAGTATCCGGTAAATAAAGTATCGGCCACGGATTGTAAATCCGTTCCATTCGGCCCGACTTCCAGGCGGGTGTGGTGATTTGGGTTGGCTTCGAAAGCATTAGACCTTCCGTAAATTTTAGTTTTAAAATCAATTTGGCTCCCATTATTCACGTAACCAAAAGTATTTAAGGAGAAAGTTCTCGATCCGCCTCGATTGATACGATTCGAAAACCAGCCTTCACCGTTTACATATTCAGAAAACGTAGCCCCCTGGGTAAGGTCAATTCCTAAATAATAAGCTTCAGGAAAAATAAAAGTTTGGCTGTGATTGAAAGTTTCTTCAGCAATGCCAGTTATTGGTAAAGATAAATTTGTTGTTGTTTTTAGTGGGCTATTATCTACAGTTATATAATAGTAAGAAGTGTCTGAGAAAAGGCTGTAATCCAAATGGGCCTGATCACCGGGTTCGTAGAGCGTTGAGTCCAAAGCTCCGTCATTATTTTGCCCATAAAATGAAACGAAATCTGTTGGATTAATAGTCCCATCATTAAGGCCCACCTGCTTTGTGAAGATTTTCTTCCCATTGTGATAAACATGAAAGTTGCCCCCTAGATTTGATGGAATTCCCGCAGCGATTAGGTCGGAGCCTAAAACCTTATAGATTCCATTTTCAGTTACCTCAAGTTTAAAGTAATCCTGATTTTCAATAATCCATGAATTTGTGGCGGATTGCCCAGTCAATAAAAGCGGGAATAAAAGGCAGATTGTATAAAGTAGTACAAACGTATAAATTCGAGACATTTAGGGATGTTTTTTAGAATCCTAAATATATTGTTTTCATTCTGTCTTTCCGTGAAAGCGTGATAAATTAAGGCTTAAAATACCTGAATCTAGGGATTTAAATTATTGCTTACCAAAAGGTAGTTATAATCCCACCGTGTTTATTAATTTTGCACCAAATTAAAACCGCACGATTTTGAGCACACAAAACACGCCCGTAAAAGATATCGAAGTAACATTCGAAACCGCTGAGAAACTTGGAATGCTTCAAGAGGAGTTTGACAAAGTGATCAGTATTTTAGGTAGAACGCCTAATTTCACTGAGCTGAGTATTTTCTCAGTTATGTGGTCTGAACACTGTTCGTACAAAAACTCAATTAAATGGTTAAAGACTTTGCCAAAAGAAGGTTCTCGTATTTTAACCGCCGCTGGTGAAGAAAATGCTGGACTAGTAGATATAGGTGATGGATTAGCGTGTTGTTTTAAAATTGAATCTCACAATCACCCATCGGCAATAGAGCCTTACCAAGGCGCTGCTACAGGTGTTGGAGGTATTAACCGTGACATCTTTACAATGGGTGCGCGTCCAATTGCTCAGCTAAACTCACTACGTTTTGGTAACCCAGATTTGGATAAAACCAAGTGGTTGGTAAAGGGTGTGGTTAAAGGAATTGGTGACTATGGAAATGCGTTTGGAATTCCTACCGTTGGTGGTGAGGTTTTCTTTGACGAATGTTATAATATTAACCCGCTTGTAAATGCAATGTCGGCTGGAATTCTGGAAGTTGGAACAATGGTTTCAGCTACTTCTTATGGAGAAGGTAATCCGGTTTTCATCGTTGGTTCAGCTACGGGTAAAGACGGAATTCACGGGGCGACTTTCGCATCTGGTGATATCACTGAAGATTCTGCTGACGATCTTCCAGCAGTTCAGGTTGGAGATCCATTCCAAGAGAAACTACTTCTAGAAGCTACTTTGGAGGTTATTAAAACCGGCGCTGTAGTTGGAATGCAGGATATGGGAGCGGCAGGGATTATCTGCTCGAACTCTGAAATGAGCGCTAAAGGCGAGCATGGAATGATTATCAATCTTGAAGAAGTTCCAACGCGCCAAGAGGGTATGAAGCCTTTCGAAATCTTACTTTCTGAGTCACAAGAGCGTATGCTTATTGTAGCTAAAAAAGGACGTGAGCATGAAATTGAAGCCGTTTTTGATAAATGGGATTTACGTTGCAAACAAATTGGTGTTGTTACCAAGGAGCAGCGTCTAAAATATTACATGCACGGTGAGCTTGTCGCTGATGTTCCTGCTGACGATTTAGTTCTTGGAGGTGGTGCACCAGTTTATGATCGTGAGTATAAAGAGCCAGCTTATTTTGCTGAGCTTAAGAAATGGGATATCAACTCCGTTGAAGAGCCAAAAGACCTTATTGATGTAGCTAAGAAACTTTCTGTTCATCCAAACATCGCTTCTAAACGTTGGGTCACTAAGCAATACGACAGTATGGTGGGTACCGCTAACATGAGCACCAACAATCCGTCTGATGCTGCCGTGGTTAGTGTAAAAGGAACAAACAAAGCAATCGTTCTTACGGTTGATTGTCAGTCACGCTACATTCACTCAGATCCTGAAGAAGGAACTGCCATGGCTGTTGCCGAAGCCGCGAGAAACATTGTGTGCTCAGGTGGTGAGCCGGTGGCGATTACCAACTGTTTAAACTTTGGTAATCCTTACAATCCAGAAGTGTACTGGCAATTTGTTCATGCTATTAAAGGTATGAGTAAAGCTTGTCTGAAATTCGAAACCCCCGTAACTGGTGGTAACGTAAGTTTCTACAACCAATCTGCCGATGGTGGTGCGGTATTCCCAACACCAACTATTGGCATGTTAGGAGTTATGGATCACATTGAGAATAGAATGACCCTAGGTTTCAAAAACGATGGAGATAAAATCTACTTACTAGGTAACGTAAGAAACGACATCGCCTCTTCAGAATACCTAGTTTCTTACCATAAAGTGCGGAAATCTCCAGCTCCAGGGTTCGACCTTGATGAAGAGTTTGCATTACAGACTGAATTAAAGGGAATTATCAAGAACAAACTTGTTCAAAGTGCCCATGATGTAGCAGATGGTGGTTTATTCATCACGCTATTGGAAAGCGCAATGGTAAAGGGTCTTGGTATTGATATTTCGACCGATAGTGAGGTTAGAAAAGACGCCTTCCTTTTTGGAGAAGCGCAATCAAGAGTCATTGTTACTGTTAAGGCAGAAGACGAAGAACAATTCGTGGAGCACATGGCTACTTCTGATGTTGATTTCTCACTTTTAGGAGAAGTTAAAGGAAACGATATGGTTATCGATGAGGAGAACTTTGGTAGTGTTAAGGCTTTCGCCGAAGGGTTTAATACTTCATTAGAAAACAGAATGGAGGCTTAATCAACAAGCCCCAATCCCGAAGCGTATTTAACTAATCCCGCCGTAGTATGTATATTCAGCTTATGATGTATGTTCTTACGGTGGGTTTCTACTGTATGGGGGCTAATGTATAGCTCGCTGGCTATTTCTGGTGTGGACTTTTCCTTGGCAACTAAGGTAAGTACTTCACGCTCTCTTTTCGTTAAAAAGATGATTGGCTCTGCATGTCCTCGACGTTGATCGTCTAATGATTTTTCCGCCGTTTCTTGAATTGCAGGACTGAAATAATTACCCCCTTCACCCAAAGTTTTTATCGCCTTTACCAGCTCTTTTTTACCCGTATTTTTCAGTAGGTACCCTTTCGCTCCAATGGCCATTAATTGGTCTATGAACTCCGCATTTTTATACATGGTGAGCATCATCACCTTTACTTTAGGATGTTTTTGTTGGAGTTGTCTTGTGGTCTCAATGCCATCGAGAACTGGCATGTTAATATCCATTAAGATAATATCGACGGGTTTGGAATTGACGGTTTTCAGCACCTCTTCACCATTCAGGGCTTCCCCTACAATTTCAATATCCGGTTGGTTAACGAGCAACGCCTTTATTCCATCAATGAACATTTGATGATCATCAGCGATAACAATTTTATACATAAAGTTTCGGTTTTGCCTCCCCAGGGAAATAGGTAATTAAGAATTAAAGGTAAATAAAAATTACCTCCAAAACGCGATACGATTAAAATTTAAAATTTAATATTAAGATTTAATGATTAATTGATATATAGTGTTGTTTATAGGTTTTTTGATTAAGGTTACGTTCTTATTAATTTCTCCTACAAATAAGGATGGATGGCCTAAAGTTTTGGAAATTACGCTATCAGTTATTCCTATGTCAGTATTTGATATTATTAAGGTTATTTCACCTTTTTCTTCCTTGAATTGGAAGCTTATTCGGCAATCGGGATTTGCCGAGTTAAGATTTTTTATTAATTCTTTAACAAAACAATTGACCCAAGCAAACGGCATATGGTCTGGGATAGATTCATCAAGTTCCTTTATCGGAGTTCCTTGGTAGAATGGACTGAATTTAGTTGGGAGTTCGTACTCTATAAATATGTCCTTCCCGGTTCTATTTAAAGTAGTGTTTATAAAAGTCAGATTTTGTTGAAGAGATTCGGCTTTTCCCAATAAGTATTTTTCTGGTTTAGCATTGAAAATTAGTGTATTGGCGAATTTTTTTAATATCTCAGCGACTTGGTTGCTGGCATCTGAAAATTCTAAATTTATATAATTATCAAACTGTTTTTCGGATTTTTTTTGATCTAGTTTTAATCGATTTATCTGGGACTGGTAATCATTTTCGTCATAGAATCTTTCGCTATTTTCTTGTGTAGATAAATTATCGTTTCTACACGTTTTTAATTTTTTATTTTGAAAATAAAAATAGGTGTAAAGGCAAAGTGCAAAGGGAAGGGTTATGAAAATAATTTGACGTAAATCATTTGAGTTGAATCCGCTCGAAAGCAAATTCAACGATACAAAATCTAACCCTTCAATCTTAAATAATTGATTTGAAGGTATATTAAAGGGTAGGCTTTCGAAGAGGTTTAGGAATGTGATGAGTATTTTCAATCCTTAATTTTATTATTCAGTTAAATTAAAGGAAACATATGAGTTAGGCTATACCTGAATTCAGGTATTTATTAGGCTATTTTTCCTTGCCTTTAAACGTAATTTCCATAAGATCGAAATCTAATATTGCCCGATGTTTTAGTAGAAATTCACACCCTAAAACTCCTAGTACGGGGTTTAATTCGGCTTGTTGGTAGGCAATGTTTATTGCTGATAAATCAAGAATAGCCACCTGAAAATCCTTTTCAATAAAATCACCGATTTGGAAGGTGCTTATTATTCCTTGAAACGAAATTAAATCATTTGATCCTATTCCAGATGATTTCTGATCATTTTCATCTAAGGGAATAATGCCGATAAGATCTTCCAAGAAATTTTGGTCAAAAGCTGTGTGACTGGCTCCGGAATCAACGACAAGGGTTGTAGGAATGCCGTTTACCACTACCTCGATATGAGCGTGATAACCAGCCTCCATAACATCAACTAATTTTAGGGGAATCTTAAATTCGTGCATAAAAAAACGCCTCCTTTTTGGGGAGGCGTTAAGATATTATTTTTTACTTACTAATTAAGCGTCCATTTTGTCAAGAACCGACATAACTTCTTTTACTGCTTTTGCAGATTCAGCAAGTAATGCTTTTTCGTCGTCGTTTAGCTTAAGTTCAATGATTTCTTCGATACCGTTTTTCCCAAGTTTAACTGGAACACCTAAGTAGATGTCACTGAATCCGTACTCACCTTGTAACCATGCACAAACTGGGAAGATTCTTTTTTGATCACGAACGATTGCCTCAACCATTTGAGCTGCAGCAGCACCTGGTGCATACCAAGCTGAAGTACCCATTAGGTTAACTAATTCGCCACCACCTTTTTTAGTACGCTCAACAATTGCTTCTAATTCCTTAGCGCCGATAAGCTCAGTAACTGGAATACCACCCACAGTTGTATAACGAGGTAATGGAACCATAGTGTCACCGTGACCACCCATAAGTACCGCTTGTATATCTTTTGGAGAGCAATCGAGTGCTTCGGCTAAAAACGCACGGTAACGGGCCGTATCAAGAATACCAGCCATTCCGAAAACCTTTTTTGAGTCAACTTTTGCAGTTAAGTAAGCTGCGTAAGTCATAACATCAAGTGGATTAGAAACGATGATGATTTTTGCGTCTGGGCTATATTTAATAATGTTATCAGTAACTGATTTTACAATCCCTGCATTGGTTGAAATTAAATCGTCACGAGTCATTCCTGGCTTACGAGGAATGCCTGAAGTGATAACTACAACATCTGAACCTTCAGTTTTTGTGTAATCATTGGTAGATCCGGTAATGCGTGAATCGTACATGTTTATTGGGGCAGTTTGCCACATGTCCAAAGACTTACCTTCTGCTAAACCATCCTTAATGTCAACAAGAACTACTTCATTAGCAAGCTCTTTATGAGCGATTACATTGGCGCAAGTAGCACCTACGTTTCCAGCACCTACAACTGTTATTTTCATTTATTTTTTGATTTTAATGATTTGAAAATGAATCAGTCGCGAAGATAAGGATTCGTAAATTATTAGTGAAGAATGAAGCCTCCCTATTTTTATTTTCCAGGTAATAATTTGAATATCTCGTAAAAAAGTATTTTTTTTTAATTTGGACCTATTAACCAATTAAAAGAAAATCATAGAAGTTTCACATTCGTTTAGCGATTTAAATTATTGGGATGTCATTGTGGCTTCTGTTTCAGGCTTTGTTATTGGAGGACTTTGGTATGCTCCCTTCCTTTTTGGGAAAAGATGGATGGTCGACAATGGATTCAAAGATGAAGACTCAAAGGAAGGAACCGAAAAGGTAATGGGTGGTGCGCTCGTTTTCTCCATAGTTTCGGTAATTTTCCTGGGGTTAATTACTCAAGTTCATCCAGGGTTAATGAGCGGAATTCACGTTGGACTTTTCATTAGTGTCGGATTGATCTCTACAAGCATGGCGGTGAATTATCTTTTTGAAAGAAAGCCATTGTCTTTGTTTCTAATAAACGCTGGAAATCAACTTGTAACCTATATAGTAATGGGTGCAATTCTTGGTGGATGGCAATAGATTTGATGTAATAAATAAAATAGCCTCGTGAAAACGGGGCTTTTTTGTGCAGTAAATTATCTGTGACTATGAATGATTTTTGGCCAAAAAGTCCCATATTCGGCATTCACAAAAAAACTACTATGAAAATAAAGTACTTTGTTGGCCTTGTTTTGGCCTTTTCGGTTGCAGCCGGATGTGGTATAATTGATAAAAAGTCAAAGAAAAAAGACGCATCGGCGCAAGTCACACCCTCGAAAAAGAAGGAAGATGGCATGAAAACTTATGCGGAGGTTATCACAAAAGAAGCAAAATCTGATACTGGACTATTTCAAGTTCACAAAATCGACGATAAGTTTTATTATGAAATAGGCGATAGTATGCTTAACCGTCAAATGTTGATGGTAACGCGTATCGCCAAAACTGCTACTAACTTAGGTTATGGTGGTGAGAATATTGATAATCAGGTGGTCCGTTGGGAGCGCTTTGAAGATAAAATATTACTTCGTTTAATCTCTTTTAATAATGTAGCGAGTGATTCACTTCCGGTTTACCAATCGGTGCAGAATTCGAATTTCGAGCCTATCATTGAAAGCTTTGATATTAAGGCGCTATCTGCGGATAGCAACGGAATTGTAATTGATGTTACTGGACTTTGGAGTACTGATGTTAAGCCATTCGGTTTAAATGATGGAGCAAGAAAACAATATAAAGTTAGTGTCCTTGATGCCGGTAGATCGTTTATTAAAACGGTAAAAAGTTACCCAACTAACATTGAAGTTAGAAAGGTGTTTACCTACAAATCAGGAAAAGCGCCAAGCAACAGTGAACTAGGAGCCTTGAGTTTAGAGATTAGTAACAGTATGATTCTTCTTCCTGAAAAGCCAATGACACCAAGAATTTTTGATCAAAGGGTTGGTTTCTTTAGCACTTCTCAAGTAGATTTCGGTTTAGAAGACCAAAAAGCAACAAGACGTACTTATATAGTAAGATGGAGACTTGAGCCAAAAGACCCTGAAGCTTATTTCAGAGGTGAATTGGTGGAGCCCGTTAAGCAGATTGTTTATTACATCGATCCTGCGACTCCGGTTAAATGGAGAAAATACCTTAAGCAAGGGGTTAACGATTGGCAAAAAGCTTTTGAAGCTGCCGGTTTTAAGAACGCCATTATTGCCAAGGACGCACCAACACCTGAAGAGGATCCAGACTGGAGCCCTGAAGACGCACGTTATTCTGTGATTCGTTACTTCGCTTCAGATATTCAAAATGCATACGGGCCAAACGTACATGATCCGCGTTCTGGAGAAATCCTTGAATCCGACATAGGTTGGTACCATAATGTAATGAACTTACTTAGAAACTGGTATTTCGTTCAAACTGCGGCAATCAATCCTAATGCGCAAATGACTGAATTTGATGAAGAAGTAATGGGTCGATTAATCCGCTTTGTCTCTTCTCACGAAGTTGGACATACTCTTGGATTTCCTCACAACATGGGAGGTAGCTTTGCATACCCTACAGATTCATTAAGATCTGCATCATTTACAAATGCCAACGGGACTGCACCAAGTATTATGGACTACGCTCGTTTTAACTACGTAGCGCAGCCAGAAGATAAAGGAGTTAATCTTTTCCCAGGAATTGGTACTTACGACAAGTGGGCAGCTAAATGGGGTTATTCCATTTTGCCTGATGCGAAAACCGCCGACGATGAAAAGGAAACGTTAAATGCTTGGATTTTAGAAAAAGCAGGTAAAGCTGAATATCGTTTTGGTCGCCAAACGTTCAATCCAATTGATCCTCGTTCGCAAACTGAAGATTTAGGAAATGACGCAATGAAGTCAAGTACCTATGGGATTGCTAACTTAAAGCGTATTGTTCCAAATCTTGTTGAATGGACTGGAGAAAGTGGAAAAAATTACGACGATTTAGATGAGCTATACGGACAAGTTTTAGGTCAGTGGAGACGTTATATGGGCCACGTGAAATCTAATATTGGTGGAATTTACGAGGACTATAAAACTTTTGAGCAAGAAGGAGTGGTTTACACTCCCGTTCCAGCTAATGTTCAACGTGAGGCTATGGGCTTTATTTCGGAGCAAGCCTTCCAAACTCCAACATGGATGTTAGAAAAAGAAGTTTTAGACCGTATTGAAGGCGCTGAAACTTTAGAAAGAATCCGTGGAATTCAATCAGGGGTTTTAAATACTATTTTGGATCAAGGACGATTGGCTCGTGTAATCGAGACTGAGGCAATGTTTGATGGCAGCTCGTATGGACTATTAGAGTTGTTTTCAGATGTACGCAGTGGAATTTGGACGGAACTTAAGGGTTCTGGAACCATTGATGCGTTCAGAAGAAATCTTCAACGTGCGTATTTAGAGCGTATGGACTACTTAATGACTAAGGAGCAACAATCGGTTCCTGCTGCATTTAGAAGCTTTTACGGTTTAACTCCGATTGATGTATCGCTTTCGGATATTCGTCCGGCGGTAAGAGGGGAATTAAAAACCCTTGAGCGTGATATCAACCGAGCTTTGCCGCGTGTGACGGATAGAATGACTAAATATCATCTAGAAGATGCGCTAATAAGAATAGACAATATTTTAAATCCGAAGAAATAAAACGAAAGCCCCGCCAATAAGCGGGGTTTTTTTTTGCCCTTATTTTGTAAAAATCAAATGCTTAACCCATTTTTGTAACTATGGCAGGAAATGTTTTTGGAAGGAATTTTAGAATAAGCACTTTTGGTGAATCACACGGTCCCGCAATCGGGGTTGTTATTGATGGCTGTCCGCCGATGGTGGATGTGTCAGCCGATACGATTGACGCTTTCTTGGCACTTCGTAAGCCAGGTCAGTCGAAAATTACAACGCAGCGAAAGGAAAACGATACCGTGGAGATTTTAAGTGGTGTTTTCGAAGGGAAAGCCACAGGTACTCCAATCGCCTTGCTTATTCGTAATGGTGACCAACGATCTAAGGATTATGACCATATCAAAGATTCCTTTCGCCCAAGCCATGCTGATTTTACCTACCATAAGAAATACGGACATCGAGATTACAGAGGTGGTGGGCGGTCCTCGGCCAGGGAAACTGCTGCACGTGTTGCTGCTGGGTCTGTAGCTTTAGAATTCCTTAAAAATGAAGGAATAGAAGTCTTAGCTTATGTCTCTCAAGTTCATCATATAAAATTGGACAAATCATACCAAGAACTGGATTTGTCTAAACGGTACGAAAATATTATCCGCTGCCCAGAAGAAAAAATAGCCAATGAAATGATTGATTTCATTGATGGAATAAGAAAAGATGGCGACACAGTGGGAGGTATAATTACCTGCGTGATTAAGGGATGTAAGCCTGGGTTAGGTAATCCTGTTTTCAATAAGCTTCACGCCGATTTAGGTCAAGCGATACTTGGGATTAATGCGGTTAAGGGTTTCGAAATTGGGGAAGGTTTCAATTGTATTAATTTTAAAGGAAGCACTCATAATGATGCCTTTTATCAAGAAGGAGATGTCGTAAAAACTCGAACCAATCATAGTGGTGGAGTCCAAGGCGGGATTTCAAATGGGGAAGACATTTACTTTAATGTGGCCTTTAAACCAGTTGCTACAATTATGATTGATCAAGAGTCTGTCGATAAGTCGGGAGACTCGGTCATGGTAAAAGGAAAAGGGCGACATGACCCATGCGTTCTGCCTCGCGCAGTGCCAATTGTAGAGGCAATGGCCGCCTTAGTAATCGCCGATAATTACTTAGATTCGATTTAATTTTAGTCCCCAGCAACGAAAATAATTTCGATTTGCAGCTTTTTATAACTGCACTTTTACTCGGTGTTGTTCTTGGGATGAGTGCATGTGC
>JBLIKP010000054.1:0-16556 GCA_047635375.1 Sphingobacteriales bacterium
GAGGTAAGAATACAGGAGCTCCTTTTACAAGAATTTTAACGCTTGCACTATCGCAAATTGTTGAATTTTTAAAACAAAGATTGTAGGTAAAAGTATCTTCACCAAAAAATCCAGGGTTTGATTTGTATACAACAATTGTGTCATCTAAAATATGGGCCGTTCCAAAATTTGGACCATTAAAAAGAGTTACTGATACACTATCACTTTTTGGGTAAAAATCATTTTCTGTTACTTTGAATAACCCAAGGTTTCCTTCACTTATAACAAAAGAATCTTCTACGGCATTTACACACCCTCTGATTTCTACATTAAAAACATTATTTGTAGTGTCACACTCCAAAACCGTTTGCTTAAATCCCGTTATTGGATAACCTTGATCGGAATACCCATCGTGATTTACAACAATAAACAAATCAAAATTTCCAGATCCCTGATCTGGAATTGTATGCTTTGACTTTATGGTTTGCCCTGAATCAATCGCTTGTCCGACATGAAAAGTATCAATTAAAATTGCCGATGAATCAAATAGAGGATTACCATTATAATAAGACACTGGTGTTTCCGAAGGCATTTTATAACTACCTTGGTTTGAGATACTTAAAGTAATTTCGATTTCTTTTGGGCCAAATCCACAATTTTCATAATTAATGTCCTGTTGTTGGTCACCAATTGTTATTGTTGCATCAGGCACATAATTGACTGGCGTACCATCTTTTGACCTTATGGTACTTTGGGCTAAAAAATTATTAAGTACCGCTATTTTATGATGAGGCTGTTGTCCTCGAGGAATTGTTAAATCATCATTTACGTTTACATTAAAATAAGCGTGTTGATTCCAAACCTTTCTAGCAGAAGCCCAAGGCTTATCATTTGCTTTCCAAACTTTTATAAAGTTGTCGTTTGAGTTTTCTGGTGCAGACTTATCTTTGCAAGTTGATACAACTTCCGCTTGACCGTCACCATCAACATCTACAACGATGGGGTATTCGGTTCCAGTAAGTGAAGCACAATCCTCTTTTCTTAGGATATTTCCTGTTGCACCGTCAATAAAAAACAATTTTTTTTCGTCCCTATAGAGAACTTCAATTGAGCCATCATTTTGGAAATCAAAAACAGTCGCTCCCGTTCTTTGAGATCTGTCATGAGTATGAATACTCCATTTTTTTACAAGAATAGGGGAATCTAACAACAAAGACCTGCTCTCCTCGATAACATGGTATTTTAAATTCCCAGCGAATCCGATTTCCAATTTACCATCATTGTCAAAATCGGCTACAATTGGCCGTCCCCCTTTCAAGGAATTTAAAATAATATAGTCGGTCACAAGTTTGGACGATGTTTGGCCGTCCCAAACTTGAATTACACCGTTACCACCAACAATTACATCTAAATCGCCGTCGTTATCAAAATCTGCCACGGAGGTAAATCCATCCATTACTTTCCTTCCAGAAACAATTTTGCGCATTTTTCCATTTTCAATATCGACGGAAAAAATCTCATCTCCACAAATTAATTCAAGACCATCACAGTCTGTACATTGACTATCGGGCAAAATATCTGCGGCAACTGGAAAAGGCTCGTAAGGAGCGCTATATGGAGCCCCAGTTGACCCATGGTCACCTCCCTCGGCTATAAACTGACCTGTTACTGCATTAAAAATCTGATTCCCTAGATATACTTCCGGAATTCCATCTCCGTTAAAATCTGCTATCGAAGCGCTCCACGAATCATGGTGATGATGATATCCAACTTTTTTACTTGATTTCCATTTTAACGTTCCATCATAATTATAAGCGAATAAATATCTTCTATCTTCCGCTGCGTTACTATAAGATTCTGCTGCAACAAAATCTTCCGTTACGTTACTATCAGATTCTGCTGCAACAAAAAACAATTCTCCAAATCCATCACGATCAACATCTGCTAATGCAATGTGAGATCCAGAAACATCAGGTGCAGGGGCATTTATTGTTCTTTTCAGTTGCCCATTTCTTCCATCAATAATAAAAATTCTATTGGCAGCTTTTGCGTCTCTTCCAACGACTTCGGGAAAACCATCACCGTCTAAATCTCCAACCGTTGGTAAAAATCGTGAATCCATTGGGATTTGAGAATAATCAGATGCCCATTCTGTGGCTACGTCAATCGTGCTATCTCCAGGTGGCAATTCAACTTGACAATCGGTTTCAGGATTTCCAAAATAAAAATCATCACAACCGGAATTTCCATTACAGTCGCCATCATAGCAATCTATCAGACCATCACCATCGTCATCTATACCATTGGTGCAATCTTCAGATTGAGCAAAAATTAAATTTGGAATTACCGCAATTGCGAAAGTAAAAAGCCCACAAATTAGTAGGCGACGGAAATTAGTCGCAAAAATTTTAAACATAATAAAGAGTTATTTTTCAGTTTAGGGCCGAAAAAAATTAGTGAAAATTTTTAGTGTAACAAAGATAAGGAGAAAACTTAACTTTATGCGACTACCCCCTCATATAATAATGGGGGGGGTCGGAGGGGATTTTGGGTTTAATTAAATTGCGACCAAATATTATTGGATAAGCGGTGTTTTTTTATTCTATTTCGAAGAAATTTCTTTGGAAGACAAGGATCATCGCCACGCCAACTGTTATTGCGGCATCGGCTAAATTAAAAACTGGACGAAAAAACAAGAAAGATTCTCCTGCCCAAAAAGGGAGCCATTGAGGAAAGGTTCCGCTGAATAATGGGGCATAAAACATATCTACCACTCTTCCGTGTAACCATGTTTCATACCCAAACAATTTACCGTAAAAGGTGGAATCAATAATATTTCCTATTGCCCCTGAAAACACAAGGCTCAAGCTAATTTGCAAGCCTTTTGGAGCATTTTTACTTATTAATTTGAATAAATAATAACCGATGCCGGTTACTGCTAAAATTCTAAAAAGCGTCAAGAAGAGTTTGCCATATTCACCAGCAAACTCAAACCCGAAAGCCATCCCATTATTCTCAGTAAAATGAAGTAAAAACCAATTGCCAAAAAGAGGGATTTCCTCTCCTAGGAACATGTTGGTTTTAATCCAAATTTTTAATGCTTGATCCAAAACGACCACTGCAAAAATGACAATAAGGGGAAGGGAATATTTTTTCAAAAGTTTAGTTGTTTCCTTGTTGCCTAAGTTTAGCCTCCATACTCATTGTAGTGTGAGGAACAAGGCGTAAGCGTTCTTTAGAAATTAATTTTCCGGTCACGATACATTGACCGTACGTCCCGTTATTAATTCTTGCAAGTGCATTTTGAAGATTATCAATAAACTTTTTTTGTCTTGAAGCTAATTGATTCATTTGCTCCTTTTCCAAAGTATCTGAACTATCTTCTAAGGTAGCGTACTTTCCAGTAGTATCATCAGTTCCATGAGAATATTTACTTCTTAAGGAATCTTGCAATTTAGTAAGTTCATCAACAGCCGACTTTAGTTTAGCATTGATTAATTCTTCGAACTCTTTAAGCTCTTCTTTTGAGTAAGATGTTTTTTCAGCCATAATTTTAGCTCTTTAAAATGTTTAATCTAATTTGTTCGCCCTCTATTTCAATAAGGTCTGAAAAATCTTTATCTCCAGGGAATTCTATTAAAGATTGAGCGAGTATTTCAGCGCAAATATAATCCAAATTCTGACTTATGGAAGTCTTAGTTTTTGGATGAGACTCTAATTCAACTTTAATCTTATCGGTAATCTCAAATCCTTTGTCCTTTCTTAGGTTCTGAACGCGGTTAACAAACTCACGTGCAATCCCCTCAGAAATTAAATCGTCGTCTAAGGTTATGTCAAGAGCCACTGTCAATCTGCCTTCACTCGCAACAAGCCATCCTGGAATATCTTCGGAAGATATTTCGACATCGCTTACGCTGATGATGGCTGGAGCTCCATTAAGGTCAATCGTTATTTCGCCCTTTGCTTCGATCTCATTAATTTGATCTTGGCCAAAGGCATTAACTGCGGCAGCCACCGCTTTCATGTTTTTTCCGAATTTAGGCCCTAAAAGTTTGAAATCAGGCTTTATTTTTTTCACCAATACACCTGCTGTATCCGTAATAAATTCAAATTCTTTAACGTTTACCTCGCTTAAAATCAAATCGGCGACAGCTTCAATTTTATCTTTAAGACCCGCTTGCAGACAAGGAATTAATATTTTCCTTAATGGCTGACGGACTCTTAAATCACTTTTCTTTCTTAAAGATAAAACCATGCTTGTGATGTCTTGAGCAAGGGTCATTCTTTCTTCTAGATCAAGGTCTATTTTGGCTTCTGTAGAAATTGGGAAATCGGCTAAATGCACAGACTCAGCGTTTTCATCTCCAGTAACAGCATTTAAATCTTTAAACATTCTATCAAAGAAGAACGGTGAAATTGGAGCAGATAGTTTAGTAACGGTTATTAAACACTTGTAAAGGGTTTGGTAGGCGCTAATTTTATCTTGAGAATAATCACCTTTCCAAAAACGGCGACGAGAAAGGCGCACATACCAGTTACTTAAATGGTCATTCACAAAACTCTGGATAGCACGAGCCGCTTTTGTTGGCTCATAATCAGCATAGAAAGAGTCTACATCCTTTACTAGGGAATTCAGCATTGAAAGGACCCATCTATCAATTTCTGGGCGTTTGGAATGCTCGATTTGCGGTTCAGTACCGTTAAATCCATCTATGTTCGCATAAAGCGCAAAGAAATTGTAGGTATTGTAGAATGTCCCGAAAAACTTACGTCTAACCTCTCCTATTCCTTCGGCATTGAATTTCAAGTTATCCCATGGGGATGCATTGCTAATCATGTACCATCTTGTGGCGTCAGCGCTTTCGGTATCGATTGTCTCAAAGGGATCAGCTGCGTTGCCTAGGCGTTTGCTCATTTTATTTCCTGCCTTATCCAAAACAAGACCATTACTTACCACATTTTTGTAAGCCACAGAATCGAACAACATAACAGCAATAGCATGGAGAGTAAAGAACCAACCACGCGTTTGATCTACTCCCTCGGCGATAAAATCAGCAGGGTAGTTTTCTTTGAATTTATCTTCATTTTCAAATGGGTAATGCCATTGCGCATAAGGCATTGCGCCTGAATCAAACCATACATCAATAAGATCTGGTTCGCGTAGCATTTTTGTTCCTGTTGAAGAGGTTAAGATAAGGTCGTCAACGTACGGGCGGTGAAGATCTACTTCACCATCGAAATAGGCGTCTACTGCAGACTTAGCCATATTTCCTGCTTCCGCGGAAGCGTAGGCAAGCGATTTAAGCTCCTCAATTGAGCCAATACAAACTTCTTCTTTCCCGTCTTCAGTTCTCCAAATAGGCAATGGAGTTCCCCAAAATCGTGAACGACTTAAATTCCAATCTACAAGGTTTTCTAACCAGTTTCCAAATCGACCAGTACCTGTACTTTCAGGTTTCCAGTTTATCGTTTTGTTCAACTCCACCATTCGGTCTTTAACGGCGGTAGTTTTTATGAACCAAGAGTCTAATGGGTAATATAAAATAGGTTTGTCGGTTCTCCAGCAGTGTGGGTAACTGTGCTCGTATTTCTCAACTTTAAAAGCCTTGTTATCTTCCTTAAGTTTAATGGCGATTTTCACATCAGCCGATTGAAAACCTTCGCCAGCTTGAATTTCATCAGAGTAATATTCGGCTCGGACGTACATCCCTGCAAAATCGGTAACCTCATCCACAAATTTCCCTTGGCGATTAACCAAAGGAGATTCATTTCCTTCCTCATCAACCACTAAAATTGAAGGGATATCGTTTTCCTTACACACTCTATAGTCATCAGCACCAAAAACTGAGGCGGTGTGAACGATACCTGTTCCGTCTTCAGTAGTTACAAAGTCGGCCGGAATAACAATAAACGCAAGCTTTTCAGGCTGAACGTAGGGCAAAAGTTGATGGTAAGAGATTCCTAAAAGATCCTTACCAGTAAAACTTGCACCGATTTTAAAAGGAATCAATTTATCTCCAGAATTATAATCTTCCAGCGCAATATCCTTAGCTTTTTTGTTGAAATACTTCCCAACCAATTCATTGGCTAGGATAACGTTTACCGGAGCGAAAGTATAAGGGTTAAACGTTTTTACTTTAACGTATTCTATTTTTTCACCTACTGCAAGGGCACAGTTACTTGGAAGGGTCCACGGCGTGGTTGTCCAAGCGATAAAACCAACATATTCGTCACCTTCGAATAGAAACTCAGACTTCTTATTTCTAACTACTTCAAATTGCGCCGTCACCGAGGTGTCTTTTACATCACGATACGCTCCTGGCTGATTAAGCTCATGGGAGCTCAGACCCGTTCCTGCCGCGGGCGAGAATGGTTGGATAGTATAACCCTTGTAAAGAAAATTTTTATCGTAAAGCTTTTTTAGAAGGCTCCAAAGGGATTCGATATATGGCGTTTCGTAAGTAATATAAGGGTCATCAAGATCAAGCCAGTAACCCATTTTACGGGTAAGCTCGTCCCATTTACTTTTGAATTTCATTACCTCCTTTTTACAGGCTGCGTTGTATTCGTCAACGGAAATTTTCTTACCGATATCTTCCTTTGTTATCCCTAGAGTTTTCTCAACGCTCAGCTCAATTGGGAGTCCGTGAGTATCCCACCCTCCTTTTCGAGCAACGCGGAAACCCTTTTGGGTCTTGTAACGACAAAAAATATCTTTTATCGCACGAGCCATTACATGATGAATACCTGGCATTCCATTCGCAGAAGGTGGTCCTTCAAAGAATGTAAAAGGCTCAGCTTCCGAGCGGATTTCCAAACTTTTTCCGAAAATATCTTCGTCCTCCCAAAATTTTAAAATATCATTTTGGATTGCTACTAAGTCGAGATGTGAGTATTCGTTGTATTTCAATGGATTATGGCCTTAAAATAATTGCCCCTATTGGCTTTAAAAGGTGCGAATTTAAGGATTTTTTTTTGAATTGAGTCGGCTGTAAATCCACAGATCCCCAAGTTTTGCCAATAAAAAAAGGCATGACCCGGATGGATCATGCCTAAAAGTTTTAAAATTTAATTGTTGCTGTTGGAGAAGGGGTCGAACCTTCAAGGAGTAGTTAGGACCTTTAATGTGCAAACTTTACAGCATGCAGCTTAAGGATCTTTATCCAATTTTCTCCGCCCCCGAGACGGGAGGGTGTGTTTGCCAGTTTCACCACCCAACAATGTTTATTTCAAAATGGTAAGAACGATTTATTATCAAAAAGAAGTAAGGCTTTTAACCTCTTAACAGAAATCCTTCCCGTTTGACTTATGCTAATATACGGTGATTGATTCATTTTGTTAGATAATATTTAACAAATTATGTTATTTTTACATTTCATCTAATAAATTGAGCATTAGTTAAATATTACATAATATAGCATGAAAAAAGAGGGCGAAAATTACGAGCTTGATAATACGGACCTTGGGATTTTAAATATCTTAATGAAAGATGCCAAAACACCATATACTATTATAGGTGAAAAGCTCTTTGTTTCGGCGGGAACAGTTCATGTCCGGATGAAGAAAATGGAGAAACTTGGGATTATTAAAACTTCTACCCTTAATATAGATTATTCGAAAATCGGATATGACGTAACCGCTTTTATAGGCATATACTTAAACAGCAGTCAGTATTACGACTCGGTTGTAGAGCAATTAAAAGAAATACCCGAAGTCACGGACATACATTACACCACAGGTGCTTATAGTATGTTCGGGAAAATTGTTTGCCGGGACACCAGACATTTAAGGACTGTTCTTCACGACAAACTTCAGAAAGTTGAAGGGATACAACGAACCGACACTTTAATATCACTTGAAGAAAGTATCAATCGATCTATTGACTTAGTAAGTTGAAGCAAGAGAATGTAATCCTGCTCCAAGCCTTCCATCAGGGTCCTCGTCGAGAGACCCGGAGGGAAGATTAACCAGTCATCTAGAGCTCCGTCGTAAGATAGACAGTGTTAAAGGGGATTTAGTCCGGGAGCATCGTTTCTCTTTATCCAATCAGGGCCTCCTGAAAGGGACCCTGACTACCCCATCCTATATCGAATTTCGATTTCTTGCGTGCCTCCAAGCCTTCCCTCCGGGTCCTCTTCGAGAGACCCGGAGGGAAGATAATAAACCATTAATATTGAGTGGAATTAGGGCGTTTTAAAAGGATCGGAAAAAAAATACCGATTATCCTTTTTTCACCCCGATAATTTTCCGTAATATTGCAGTCCTTTTTGACGCCTAAGTCAAAGAGCATAAAGAGATATCAAAAATGGATTTAGTAAAATTTGTAGAGCAGCAAGTAGAACGCAAAGAACTACCTGATTTCAAGTCAGGTGATAACATCACCGTGCACTATCAAATTAAAGAGGGGGAAAAAGTACGTACTCAGTTATTTAAGGGTACTGTAATTCAACGCAAAGGTAAAGGTGGCGCTGACGATACTTTCACAGTTAGAAAAATTGCTAGCGGTGTTGGAGTTGAGCGTATCTTCCCGGTAAACTCCCTATTTATAGAAAAAATTGAAGTTAACGCCCGCGGTAAGGTGCGTCGTGCTAAACTATTTTATCTTCGTGATAAGATTGGTAAGAAAGCAAGAATTAAAGAAAAAAGAGGATAGTAGATATTCCTTTATTGAGCCCTCCCAATCCAGGAGGGCTTTTTTTTTGTTTTAGTCCTTGGGTATTGGGTGAAATCCCTATGCTTTTCCAAATCTGGACTTCCATAAAATTTAGAATAATTTGTAGCTATGAGAGATCTTTTAAAGAAATTTGAAAATAAACAACCGGAGATTGTATTTGAATGGAACGACCCAGAAACCGAAGCAGTTGGATGGGTAGTGATAAATTCACTTCGCGGTGGCGCTGCCGGTGGCGGAACCAGAATGCGTGTCGGCCTTGATAAAAGAGAGGTAGAATCTCTTGCAAAAACCATGGAAGTTAAGTTCAGTGTTTCTGGACCTCAAATTGGTGGAGCGAAATCTGGAATCAACTTTGACCCAAACGACCCTCGTAAGCGTGGCGTTTTAGAACGTTGGTATAAAGCCGTTATTCCATTATTAAAGAATTACTACGGTACAGGTGGTGATTTAAACATTGATGAAATACACGAAGTAATTCCTATTACTGAAGATTTCGGTTTATGGCATCCACAAGAAGGTGTAATTAACGGTCACTTCAATTCTCGTGAAAACGAAAAAATCCACCAAATCGGACAATTACGTGCCGGTGTCTCTAAAATTGTAGAAGACCAATTTTACACTCCTGGAGATGGCGGAAGATACATGGTAGCCGATTTAATTACAGGTTACGGTGTTTCTGAATCTGTTCGTCACTTTTACGACTTAAACGGAGGAGATCTTAAAGGAAAGAAAGTTATAATCCAAGGATGGGGAAATGTTGGCTCAGCTGCGGCGTGTTACTTAACTCAAGCAGGTGCTAAAATCGTAGGTATCATTGACCGTGTAGGTGGATTAATTAACACTGAAGGTTTCGGAATCGAAGAAACGACTCAACTTTTCCATAATAAAGAAGGCAATAAGCTAGTTGCCGATAACATGTTATCTTTTGACGAAGTAAATGCAAAAATCTGGGACATCGAAGCTGATGTTTTCATTCCTGCAGCTGCTAGTCGTCTTGTAACTAAAGATCAAGTTGATCGCCTGTTGGCCAAAGGACTTGAAATCGTTGCTTGTGGTGCTAACGTACCGTTTGCTGATGAGGAAATTTTCATGGGTCCAATTACTGAACACACTGACAAGAACTTAAGCTTAATACCAGATTTCATTTCAAACTGTGGAATGGCAAGAGTTTTTGCATACCTGATGCAACCTGGGGTTGAAGTTTCTGATGAGGCTATTTTCACTGATTGCTCGAACACAATCCGAAAAGGATTAGAGGAAGTTCACGCGATAAACAAAACTCGCAAAGACTTCACTAACTCTGCTTTTACAATCGCATTAAAAAAATTATTACCATAAAATAAGCCTCCATGGAGTTTTCAAAAATGCTTGAACAATCTTATTGGGGAAATCCAGGGGAAGCCTATGTTTGGTTTTTCGGAATTCTAATAGTTGGTTTTGTATTTAAAAAGATAATCTCCACCATAATTGGAAGGTTAATTTATTGGATGTTTAAGAAGTCGACAAAGGATGTAGAGCCGGGCCGTTTCGTGACGATGATTCTATTTCCTTTGGAGGTTTTAGTGGTATTATTAGCATTATTTTTCGCCACCCACAATCTTGACCACCCACTTCAAGAAGTAATATTCACCTTAAAGGAAAAAGATTACACCGTCAAAATGGTATTTGATAGGGTTTTTCAAACCATAATGGTATTTACCTTTACCTGGCTTTTGGTGAAAATTGTGGAAGTTGTTTCCTTGGTGTTTGAATTAAGAGCGCTTAGAACAAAGGGTACTACTGATGACCAAATTGTTTTCTTTGTTAGAGAACTAAGCAAGTTTTTCGTTATCACTTTTGGTATCCTTCTACTTGTTGGGGTTGTTTTTGGAATAAATGTTGCCGGTCTATTAGCTGGTTTAGGGATTGGTGGAATCGCTATTGCATTGGCTGCCAAAGAAAGCATAGAAAATCTACTAGCGAGTTTTACAATTTTCTTCGACAAACCTTTTGTTCTAGGTGATTTAGTAACAGTTGATGGTTATACTGGGGTAATTGAAAAAGTTGGCTTTAGAAGCACTAGGCTAAGAACCCTTGAAAAAAGCTACATCACTCTTCCCAATAAGAAAATGATTGACCAAGCTTTGGATAACCTGACATTAAGGACTTCAAGGAGAGTTTCTTTTCACTTGGGCCTAACCTATGACACTACTCCAAACCAAATCAAAGCTATTGTTGCAGACATCAAGAAAGTTATCGATAGTGAGGAATTGACACTTGGCGACCGAAATGTAAATTTTGAAAACTTCGGCGACAGCGCACTTAACATTTTAATAATTTACTTTATTAACACCACCGAATGGGACGAATACCTAGATATTCGTGAAAAAGTAAATTATGAAATTATGGAGATTGTCGAGAAGCACGGATCAAGTATTGCTTTCCCTACTCGAACTTTACACTTAATCAACGAAAGTACGACGCAAGATTAAAGTCGGCAAAGCAGACCTAGTTTATATAGGTCAAAGAGCTTTAGTGACGGGTTTTTACCTGTTAAATTCCACCTTAAAATTGGCTTGATAATCCTGAATTTTAAGGCGAAAACTGGTTGTAAGCCAATTTTTTTTATCCAAGAATACCACTTCACCAATTTCACCTCTTCAAATAACCCCATGTATTGCGGTTGCTTATGAATAAGCATCTTTAAGTTCATCACACCTTGCTCGGTTTTTTCTAAAAACACTTCGGCACTTTCTAACCCTTCGTGGATTAAAGGATTATCGATATGTGTAATAACATGCCCTTTTTCCTTTATTGCCAATCCGAATAAAGTATCCTCATGCCCATATCGGGTGAGACTTTCGTCGAATTTTACCGTTAAGAACAGCTCCTTATCGATTAGTAAATTATTGGTTGTTATCGCGAAGTTAGGTCTGTCATTGCGCTCTTTTGATGATTTCATTTCGCGGTGTGTTCCATAATGCCAGCGAAGGAAATGATCTTTAATCATTGGTGGAGCACTCCTATACCCTGTGCCTCCACAAGCCACAATTCCGTGATTTAATATGTTGAGGTAACGCTGCAGAAATTCAGTACCTGGAAGGCTGCTATCACAATCCAAGAATAAAATGTAGGGAAATTTAGCGTCCTCGGCTAATCTGTTGCGGATTTTAGCCCTTCCCAAGTTTTCAGGGTGCTCTTTATAGCTCACCTTCTCTAGCCTATTTAAAGGCTTGTTAATGGCCTTTTGCGCTTCCGCGGAAGCGTCATCGTGAACAATGATTTCAAATTCCACACTAGCCCTTAAACCCTGCTCAATTAGACTTTCCACCAGTGGGAGGACATTGTAATTGAAAACAGGGATAAGAATTGATAACATAGGATTTAAAAACGTTCCGAAAGATATTAATTAAAGCGGGTTAAAAACAAAAGTGCCCCGAAAAAAACTTCCGAGGCACCATTGAAGTTTCTTTTTATTTAGTTGATAATTTCACCATTGGTATCAACCATAACAAGTTCGTAACCAAGATCAGTTAACTTCTCCTTGTTAGAAGCTGCGTCACCTACAACCACGATATACATATTGTCGGTTTTCACATACTTCCTAGCAAGCTCATCAATTTCCCTTTTAGAAATACTTGCCAAAATCTTTTGCTGATTTTTCACGAAGTTCTTATCCAAATCGTATTTCACAATTTGATTAAGGAAACCTGCTTTTTGTGAAGGAGTTTCGTATTTCAGAGCATCACGTTGACCGATTGACTTTTTAAGGAATGCAACTTCGTCGTTGGTAATTCCTTGAGTTCTGAAAGTAGTCATCTCACGCATAAACTCAATCACAGACTCTGCAGTAGCATCAGCTCTAACACCAGCACTTGCTTGAAATGGGCCAGGCAATGATCCTGAGCTAAATCCAGAACGAGCGCCGTAGGTATACCCTTTGTCTTCACGTAAATTTAAATTGATACGGCTGTTAAACATTCCACCCATGGTGTAGTTCATCAGGTTTGTTTTGAAATACTCACCTGTTGCGTCATAAGGTAAATCGGTCAGGTAACCAATACGGATTTCAGACTGTGGTGCATTAGGCTTATCTACCAAGTAAACTTTTGTTTTTGCTGGCAATTCAATTTTCGATAGAGAGGCTAACTCAGCTTTCTCGCCATTCCAAGAATTAAGGAAGCTTAACTTAGCCATCACATTTTTCTCTGGAGCAGAGCTTACAATTACAGCAGTTGCCATTTTAGGGCTGAAGTATTTTGCGTAGAAAGACTTAACATCATCTAAAGTGATATTTGTTACCGTTTCGACTGTTCCTTCAGAAGGAGTCGCGTAAATATCACTTCCATAAAGAAGCTTACCGAAAACTTTATCGGCTATTGCTGATGGCTGCTTGGCACCTGCTGAGATATTTTCGATTTGTTGTTTTTTCAATCGGTCGAAATCCTCATCCGCGAAAGCAGGTCTTAACATTACTTCTTCCACAATTTTCAGGGTAGCGTCTAAGTTTTTTGTTAACGTTTGCACGTAAACCACCACTTCACTGCTGCTTGAACCTACAGAAACAGAACTTCCTAGTAGATCTAAAGCATTGCTCAACTCCTCAACTGAAAAGTTCTTAGTTCCCTCGTTCATCATCGCTGCCATCAAAGAGGCTACACCAGCTTTATCAGCCATTGAAGCCTCGGCACGGTGACCACCTTCAATACGGACTTGTAAGGCTGTAGTCGGAGTTTCGGTCATTTGCGTACCGATAATTGTTAGGCCATTTTTCAAGGTTTTCGTGAAATATTCAGGAACCTTAACAACCGGGTTTGGACCAGAAGCTGGGCGCTGACTACGATCGAAATTATCTTTTGGCTTATTGTAGGTTAATCCGTCGTAATCAACTTTTCTTAGTCCTTCTGCTTTCTTTTGAATTTCGTAATTGCTTGCCTTAGCAACGATACCTTCTTGCCCTTCTGGAACGACACTTAAAATAACCGCTGGCTTATTTTTTATGTAGGCCTCATAAACACGTTTTACATCGGCCATGGTTAGTGCACGGTAAGCCTCAAGCTCTTTTTTGATGTAATTTGGGTTACCTGTGAAGGTTTGGTAATTTGCTAATTGAGCAACCTTACCGTCTACTGAAGCTAATCCATTAATGGTATTAGCTTCATATTGGGCTTTAAATCTGTCTATTGCTTCTTGCGTAATTCCTGATTTCTCAAAATCAACAAGTGCTTCTTTGATTTCATTTTCAAAATCTGAAAGACTTTGACCTGGGAACGGAAGAACAAACATGATAATCTCACCAGAAAGTTCGCTGTTGTTATTGAAAATACTCGATTGAATTGCTTTTTGAGTTTTTACAAAACGCTTGTAGAAAAAACTATTTTTTCCTTGACCAATGATTTCAGCAAGACATCCCAAAGCAGCAGCATCAGGGTGGTTTTCCTCAACTGTTGGGTAAGAAAGTAAAAGTGCTGGGAAGCGGATGTTATTATCTACATAGTGTACATAACGATCTTTGTCCAATTTAGCAGGCATTTTGACCATGTTGGTCACTTCTGGACCGCGAGGAATATTTCCAAAATACTTTTCAACTAGCTTAATTACTTCTTGTGGATTAACATCTCCACCAATTGTAATCACTGCATTATTTGGTCCGTACCAACGTAAAAAAAAGTTTTTTAAATCGTTTACATCAACTGAGTTTAGATCTTCTAAATAACCAATTGTTGGCCATGAGTATGGGTGCCCGTATGGGTAAAGGTTCTTACCTAACATTTCGAAAATACGGCCGTAAGGCGCGTTGTCTACACGTTGTCCACGTTCGTTCTTTACAGTTTCACGTTGAACTTCAAATTTCTCTTGAGTAACGGCATCAAGAAGATACCCCATTCTATCGGCTTCAAGCCAAAGTGCAGTCTCCAATTGATTGCTAGGAAGTGTTTCGAAATAGTTTGTACGGTCATTATTTGTGGTACCGTTTAGTGTTCCACCTGCTTCTGTTACGATTTTAAAATGCTCTTCATCAGCAACGTGATCAGTCCCTTGGAACATCATGTGTTCGAAAAAGTGAGCGAAACCAGATTTACCAACTTCTTCTCTTGCAGAACCTACATGGTAGGTAACATCAACTTTTACTATAGGATCTGAATGATCCTCGTGAATCACAAGGGTAAGCCCGTTATCCATTTGGTACTTCTCATAAGGGATAACCACTTCGTCACCAGATTTAGTGACTTTTTCTATAAGTTTTGTCTGCGCTACGGCAACCGAAGAAATGGTTACTCCAGCCAACAGTAGCAGGGATGCTAATCGATTCATGGTGATTTTTTTTTGATGAACAACAAACTTAATTAATAGGAAGGGATTTATTTAGTCATGAAGTGAGCGTTGTGTAATTAATTTGTTACAAAAACCTCTCATTTTATTTGCGAAAAACAGATTGAAAGTCAATTAACACCAAAAAAAAATAATTTTCTTCTTATTATTGAGTTTATTAGGAATATGACGGTTTACGAAAAGAAAAAGTGGTGGAAATTGGCGCTATTAATTGGCGCTTTGGCAATTGGGATTTCCTCATTATTGTACACCAGCGATTTGGTAAAAAAACTAAGCCAAGAGGAGCGTAAGAAAGTTACACTTTGGGCTAATGCTACAAAAAAACTGATTAGCAGCACCGACGAAAACGAAGACCTCACATTCCTTCTAGATATTATCAACAACAACGAAACCGTTCCGGTTATTTTAACTGATGTAGACGGAAAAATTGACTCCTACCGTAACCTAAACCCTCCAGACCCTAAGAAGGAAGATGAATTTCTGCTTAAGCAGATAGAAATTATGCGTGAGCAGAATGAGCCCATTAGCTTCGAATTTGCGCAAGGTCAAACGAATGTTATTTACTTTAAAAACTCCATTCTCCTCACACGACTAAGGTTTTACCCTTGGGTTCAACTAGGCCTTATATCTATTTTTCTTGGTGTTTCTTACTTGGCTTTTAGCAATTCCCGTCGAGCGGAACAAAACCAGGTTTGGGTTGGAATGTCAAAGGAAACTGCGCATCAATTAGGAACGCCTATCTCCTCTCTTTTGGCGTGGATGGAGCATTTGAAACTTAAAGTCGGCGCAGAAAACAAAGACCTATTAGACCAAATGGAGGCCGATGTTAATCGTTTGGAGTTAATCACAGACCGATTTTCGAAAATTGGTTCTGTTCCCAAACTTGAACATATTTCGGTGCGTGAAACATTGGAAAACAGCCTTAAATATCTTCAACCAAGAACACCTGGGAAAATTGGATTTACCTTAGTATGTGAGCCCATTTTAAAGGCAATGATTAGTCCGCCGTTATTCGAGTGGGTAATCGAAAATCTAGTAAAAAACGCGGCCAACGCAATTGCCCAAAATGAGGGAAGCATCTCACTTGTAGCGCACAAAATAAAAAATAATAAGGTAGCTATCGATGTTCAAGACAACGGTGCTGGAATTCCAAAATCACGATTCAACACGGTTTTCGAGCCAGGCTTTACCACCCGAAAAAGAGGATGGGGCTTGGGCCTATCGCTTGCGCGGAGAATCATAGAAAATTACCACAACGGACAGATTTTCGTCAAATCCAGTGAGGTTGGAAAAGGAACCGTATTCAGGATTGTTCTAGAAGGGTAAGTTTACTTTACGCCAAAAAGCTGCTCCAAAAGTGCTTTTACTTCCTTAGATTCCCATTTATCATTGATATCGTGGATTTCAGACATAGCGTTTAAAATCTCATTTCTAGCGTAAGCCAACCTTTGGGCTTCGGCATAAGGCATGTGGCTAAACGTTACCAATGAGTATGCAGGTGTGTATTTTTCTGGCCAGGTTTCACTGATTTTCTTTTCAATCTGTTTACGATAAAGAAACTTCCTGTCCCCTACTTTATCTCGCATTTCCA
>JBLIKP010000055.1:0-16526 GCA_047635375.1 Sphingobacteriales bacterium
GGCGGCCTTTTTTGAAAGCCAAAAATTATTGAACCCCTCACCTTGAGAAATATCAAGCTCTTGGACTTGTAATAATTCTAGAATGGCTAGAAAAGTATACACCAAGTGCACTTTGTTTTCGCATTTTTCTAGAAAGGCGGTGAACTCCAACTTTTGGTTGATGGAAAGGAGTTCCATTAACTGGGCTTTTTGATCTTGGATAGTATATGGGTAGCGGACAATCGTGTGTTTTGTTTCTTGGGTGCGCGCATCGTGTTTGGTCATCACCTTTTCAAATGATTTGAGCAAACTATAAAGATCAAGACTGTGAAGTTCCTCTTCGTTATAATCCCGATTTTTGAAAAGATTATCGATGTCAGCTTTAATGTTTCCGCGTGTATTTCGCTCGGCTCTTTTCTTACCTAATGTTTCTAGCTTTTGAAGAACTTCTTTGTATTTTTTGTATTCAAGTAGCCTGTTAATTAAATCTTCACGTGGGTCGATTTCATTCCCATCATTGTCTATGTCCTTGCGCGGAAGAAGCATTTTTGCTTTTATCCGCATAAGCGTGGAGGCCACCAAAATAAAGTCGCCAGCTAATTCAATATTAAGAGAGGTCATTTTATGGATATAATCCAAAAAATCATCCGTAATTTTGGCAATTGGAATATCCTGAATATTGAGTTCATCGCGTTCGATAAAGAACAGCAATAAGTCAAAAGGCCCCTCAAACTGAGGAAGCTTAATTTCAAAATTCGTGGTATTTTCCATAATTAACTAGTGTCAAATTTAATAGATTTATCAATCATTAGCATATAATGAGGCTTTTTTGGTCGAAAAAAACTAAAAAGAAACTTACGACGTATATATTTTGTAAAACCCTATATTTGGTTGTTTAGGCCAAAAAAACATAATTAAACATATGCCCAAAATTTGTGAACCAGGTCCTTTATTGGCAGGCATCAAGTACCCATCCGATTTAAAGAAAGTTTCTGAGAAAGAGTTGGCGCAAGTTTGTGATGAACTTCGCGATTTTATCATTGATACCGTGAGTACCAATGGTGGGCACTTCGGCGCAAGCCTAGGAGTGGTTGAACTAACCGTTGCTTTACATTATATTTTTAACACCCCTTACGATCAACTGGTTTGGGATGTAGGGCATCAGGCATACGGGCATAAAATCCTTACCGGTCGTAGGGATTTATTTCATACCAACAGAATTTATAAAGGACTTAGTGGTTTTCCAAAGCGTACAGAAAGTGAGTATGATACCTTTGGAGTAGGACACAGTTCAACCTCGATTTCGGCAGCGCTAGGCATGGCGGTGGCTTCGGGGTATATGAAGAAAGATGATAGACAGCATATTGCCGTTATTGGTGATGGCGCATTAACCGGTGGGATGGCTTTTGAAGGCCTGAACCATGCGGGATATGCAGATACAAACTTATTGGTTATCCTAAACGATAACTGCATGAGTATCGACCCAAATGTGGGGGCATTGAAAGATTATTTAACACGTATTTCGGCATCGCATACATACAATAAGATGCGTGACGAGGTTTGGAATTTGCTAGGTAAAGTGAGCAAGTTCGGTCCCAATGCGCAGGAAATTGCCAAGAAAGTAGAAAAAGCCGTAAAGCATACTTTACTTAATCATAGCAATCTTTTTGAGTCGTTAAATTTCAGATATTTTGGTCCTGTTGATGGACACGATATAAAAACTTTGGTTGAAGTGCTTAAGGATCTAAAGGATATTCCTGGTCCAAAAATACTTCATTGTGTAACCGTAAAAGGTAAGGGCTACGACTTAGCCGAAAAAGATCAAACAAAATGGCACGCGCCAGGATTGTTCGACAAAGTTTCAGGTGAAATTCAAAAGAAAGTTCACGAGACGCCACAGGCTCCAAAATACCAAGATGTTTTCGGACATACATTGGTGGAGTTAGCTGAGCAGAACGAAAAAATAATGGGCGTTACGCCTGCGATGCCTTCGGGATCGAGCATGAACATCATGATGAAGGCAATGCCTGAGCGTGCTTTTGATGTGGGAATTGCCGAGCAACACGCTGTTACATTTTCGGCCGGACTAGCAACCCAAGGATTACTTCCTTTCTGTAATATCTACAGCACATTTATGCAGCGTGCCTTTGATCAGGTGGTGCATGATGTTGCTATACAAAATTTAAACGTGGTTTTCTGCCTTGACCGTGCCGGTTTCGCTGGCGCGGATGGAGCAACACACCATGGGAGTTACGACATCGCCTACATGCGATGTGTACCAAATATGACCATTGCAGCACCAATGAACGAGGAAGAGCTTCGTGATATGATGTTTACGTCTCAATTACAGGATATGGGTCCATTTACCATTCGCTACCCTCGTGGCCAAGGTGTGATGCCAGAATGGAAGACCAAAATGAAGTCTATGAAAGTGGGTGAAGGGAGAAAAATCAAAGACGGAAAAGAAGTTGCGATTTTAACTTTAGGCCACATTGGAAATTACGCGATTGAATCATGTCAAATCTTGGCTAATCAAGGAATTGATGCCGCGCATTACGACCTTCGTTTTGTAAAACCTTTGGACGAAAAAATGCTTCACCAAGTTTTCGCAAATTTCAAGCATGTTATCACCGTGGAAGACGGATGTATAATGGGTGGTGTTGGGAGTGCAGTACTTGAATTTATGGCCGACAATGGCTATTCGAGCAAAGTTACTCGATTAGGAATTCCTGATTTATTTATTGAGCACGGGTCGCAATTGGAGCTTCATAAAGAATGCGGATTCGATCCTGAGGGAATTGCTAACGCAGCGATGGCTTTATTGAATAAAAAGCCAGTTAACGCTTAGTTTCTTTATTACCCAATTCCATCAATCTTAGTCTTGAATATTGAAGAATATCGTGAATATTGCCTTGCTAAACATGGTGCCACGGAGGGCTTACCCTTTGGTCCCACGGTTTTGGTGTTTAAGGTGATGAATAAGATGTTTGCGCTTACCGATTTGGATAAATTTGAAAGTATTAATCTTAAATGTGATCCTGAAAGGGCTATAGCGCTTAGGGAGTCCAATCCAGGTATAATTCCAGGTTATCACATGAGCAAAAAGCTTTGGAATACTTTAAGCACCCAAGGAGAGGTTGATGATAAACTTCTTTATGAGCTTATAGATCATTCCTATGACTTGGTGGTTGATTCACTTACCAAAAAGATGAAGAATGAATTGGAAGAAATAAAGAAATTAGATGCTTAAGGAATAGTTCTGTTCCACAGCTCCAAAGCCTTCAAAAAATCGCGCAACCCCTGGAATCATTGAGCCTTCAAAGTCCAGAAGCGTGGTTGTCCCTGCGTATTTTTGAATCACTTCATTCACCAAAAAATGATTAATCCCAGATTTTTTATAATCGGATAGCGTGGCTGCCGCCAGATATATTAAGCGGTTATTTACGTGAAGAAAAAGTATGGCGCTCAACAGTTTCTCGTCATCAGAGACCTGAGCCACAAATGCCTCACCTCGGTGCGTATATTCGCCGTAAATTTCCTTTAATTTTATGTAGGCCTTTTTATTTAAGGCTTTATCTATTGGGGCAACTTCCCTTTTGTGAAGTTTTTTAAAATCATCAATATTTCCGTCGAATCTGACATTTAACCCCATTATTGAGGCTTTTTTTATGTTTCGACGTGTGTTTTTGTTAATTTTTGAGGATATGGTGTCGTATGGATTTTCAAGATCCAGGATTAAATTTCTTCGCTCCTCACCCACGGGCGGATTAGAAAAATTAAAGGATAGGCGATATTTAAATAAAGAAAATGGAATGGCTTTAAGCCAGGCATTCATTTCGTTATGTTGAAATTCTCGTGAAGCAAAAACGCCTAGTTGTTGACAAAAAATTGGCTGACCAATGACCTTAATTAGGTTTTTGAGGTAGACTTTGGGGATGGGCATCACCCCCTCATAATTATTTAGAATAAGCCCCTCCCATCCGTCACATACAATGTCCAGATAAGCCGATTGCCCATAAGCCAAGGGTGAGCGTGAATTATTCACGCAATCGTCCCATTTCTTGGTGTTTATATGCTTTCGTGTAAGTCTTATGATATTCATTATTTCCCCATTTTTATTATTTGCTCAAGAACATCTCCCCATCCTTTCCAGGGTCCCAGGTTGTTAAGCGTTTCGTTATGCCAAAGGATTTCCATGCGTCCGCCAACTTTTTTTACATTACTAATAATCACAGATACTTTTTCTAAGCACTCTTCAGGGCCTTGATTTAGGTATGTAGTAAAGGTGGTGTCCATTAGTGCAAACGGATAAACGGTAACATCCAATATTTTTGAATTTTCAACATCAAAAAACGGGAAAGGTAATGAGGTCCCAGCTCGAAAGCCAGGCATGTCGGCGAAGGCCAAGCTGTGATCCTTTTTTATGCTTAATTTTTCAAAGTTTCTATATGTAGTGGGGATAGAAATTTTAAGGAAATGTCGGCGAACTTCTGTTACCGGTTTTCCAATGAATTTTTCAAATTTTCTTTTTTCATCAAGGAGTTTTTCCAAGTTTTCGCCTATCCCATAACTAGGATGCCAACATACGTCTCCCCAGTGCGAAGTTTCGAAAATAACTTTTTGCAGTGACTTGTGCGAAAGGGGGAGGTTTTCATCAAAAACCCCAGGGTTTCCAGTTAAAAAGAACACTTTCGGTCGTATTTTATGCTTTTCGTGAATATCGGCGAGTTTTAAAAAGGTGTCGTTTGGGTCTTTAATTAGGCCGAAATAACTCCACTTTCTGTTCACCACTTCAGCGAACCTTCCTTTAAAAAAAGCCTTAAGCACTCCACCCACAAAGCGAGGAAAAGACTTGTATTTAAATAAAAATGCTCGATCAATATCCAGCGTGGAGTGGAAAGAGTATTCGGGACTTTTTATGTTCAATTCGGGAAATTTCGAGTTTAATTTCTGCCTGAAAAATTGCAGCCATTCATCCACAACGGGCCGCTCTAAAAAACCTTTTTTGAAAGCCAAGGATTCTGCTGCGGAGAATCTTCCGTGCTTGTCGGGGGTGAAAGGTTGATATTCCTCCATCCGCGAAAGCATGAAAAAGATGGCCCCAAAAATATCGAATGGAACATCTCCTTCAGCGGGGAAAATGATTGTTAAATTTTGGGTTATTCCAATTTCAGGGCTGCCTTCAAAAATTCCTTCGTCCGATAAAATTGCACTGGCAGGAATGAAAAACGAGTCATTAATTATACTGTCACCATAGGAAACATGTGAAGTCTCACCTTCTTTGGCGAAAGCCCAATCCAAATCAAACTGCTCCCCAAAAACCCAGTCGAGAATGTAGTCAAGCCGTGGCGACCTTATTTTTGTAGCAATTATGATTTTTAATCGTGTCAATTTATTTTTTATCGTTTTGATGGCTAGTAATGGTGCTAAGCATCCATGGGAGAATCACTGAATCTATCCATTTACCCTAACTTACCGCTAAATACTCCTTTGCAGAAATTAATGGCTTCTTCACAGTCGCCATTGAACATTAAATAGGGTGATAAAGCCTGCATGGTTTAATTATTTTGATGTTATATGGTAAAAGTAGTAAAACAAGGGCAAGTAGGTCTTTCATTTTTTATAATTTTGGAAAAATTCTAATTCCGTGGGAAAAAATAAACTTAAGCGTTGGGCTGAAATGAAAACCTTTAATAACGTCTTTGAAAAAGATGAAACAATTAAAGGAAAGTGGAAGTCAGACTTCTTCAAAAACGACAACCCTCTTGTGGTGGAGCTAGGCTGTGGTCGGGGTGAGTACACGGTGAACATGGGTAAAATGTTTCCTGAGAAGAACTTTGTGGGCGTTGATATAAAAGGCGCGCGACTATGGCGCGGGGCAAAAACGGGCCATGATGATAAAATGGGGAACCTTGGATTCTTACGGTGCCAGATCGAATTAATCAGCGATTTTTTCGCCGAAGGAGAAGTAGATGAGATATGGATAACTTTCCCAGATCCCCAACCACAAGAGGGGCGCGAAAAGAAAAGACTTACCAGTCCACGTTTCATGGGCAACTACCGCAAATTATTGAATAATGGTGGGGACATTAATTTTAAAACCGACAATCTTGGGATGTTCGAATATACTTTGGAGATGATTGAGATTGAAGGCCATAAGTTGAGGTACCATACGTTTGACTTATATAATTCAGACCGTAAAGACGATGAATTGATGAACATCAAAACTACGTATGAAAAGATTTTTCTTAAGGAAGGCGTGGCCATTAAATACATGCATTTTAACCTGAACGATAAGGCTACGGAGGCAGAGAAAAAGGGAGTTATTGGCAAGTAATACGCCTCAAGATTAATAACTTTAGCCTTATGGAAAGCGATTTTTTTCAACGTGTATTTCAAGTGGTAGAAAAAATTCCTCACGGCAGAGTGACTTCCTATGGTGCCATTGCAAAGTTTTTGGGAGCTGCCCGGTCAAGCCGAATGGTTGGATGGGCCATGAACGCAGCGCATGGATCAGAAAATCCAGTTCCAGCTCATCGGGTGGTGAATCGGAATGGAGATTTAACGGGTAAAAGTCATTTTGCAACCCCTACCTTAATGGAAGAAATGTTAAAATCCGAAGGTATTGAAGTCCAAGACGATAGAGTAAAGGATTTTAAAACCCTTTTTTGGGATCCTGTAACTGAATTAGACCTTGAGAATTAAGCGATAAAAGGGAAAAAGGTGTGAATCGTTGATTATTAATTTCCAATTACCTATATTTGCACCTCGAAGGAGATTTATTAAGAGGGGACGATGTCCCCTCTTTTTATTTACCTTATTTTTTTTAGCATGGTGAAAAAGGAAGTTGAAGATAAGTTAAGTGCCTGGGTTGAAGAGCTTTTGGAAGGTTCTGAATTTTATCTATTGGAGATAAAAGTACTCCCAAGAGAGCGAATTATCGTCTTAGCTGATGGTATGAACGGAATTCCGATTGCCAAATGCAGTGAAATCAGTCGCCACATTGGAGATTTGGTTGAAGAAACTGAATTAATTACGCATGCTTACACCTTGGAGGTTTCGTCGCCAGGCTTAGATAAGCCGCTTGTAGACATTCGTCAATATCAGAAAAATATAGGTAACGAATTTGACGTGTGGCTTACCGACAGTAGCTATCACAATGGTATACTTAAGGCTGTAGCCGATGGAAATCTAACCTTCGAGATGAAGAAAAAAATAGATAAGAAGAAAGTGGAACTTGTAGAAACGCATTTAACACTTGACCAAATACAACAAGCAAAAGTAAAAATCACTTTTTAAGCATATAAAAATGTCGAACATCAATTTAATTGATTCGTTTTCCGAGTTTAAGGAATTTAAGAATATTGATCGCCCCACCATGATGAAGGTGTTGGAGGAAGTATTTAGAAGCATGCTTCGTAAGAAATACACCACCGACGAAGGTTTTGATATCATTATCAACACTGAAAATGGTGACCTTGAAATTTACCGTAACCGTGTTATTGTTGAAGACGGAATGGTAGAGGATGAAATGTTAGAAATCGAACTTAGTGAAGCATTAAAAATCGAAGCCGACTTTGAAGTAGGTGAAGATGCAATTGAAGAGGTTAAGTTAGAAGATTTTGGACGTAGAGCAATATTAGCAGCTCGTCAAACTTTAGTTTCTAAAATTTTAGAACTAGAGAAAGATGAAATATATAAAAAATATAAAGATCGTGTTGGAGAGATTGTAACGGGTGAAGTTTACCAAGTTTGGAAACGTGAAGCCCTACTTCTTGACGATGAAGGAACAGAGCTTATTCTTCCAAAAGAAGAGCAAATCCCTGCCGATTACTTTAAAAAAGGAGATAATGCCCGTGCGGTGGTATTGAAAGTTGAGATGCACAACTCCAATCCACGTATTATTATTTCTAGAACTAATCCAATTTTTCTTGAGCGTTTGTTTGAGATGGAAGTTCCAGAAATTTTTGACGGACTTATTACAATAAAAAACATTGTCCGCGAACCAGGAGAGCGTGCAAAAGTTGCAGTGGAAAGTTACGACGACCGTATCGATCCAGTTGGAGCTTGTGTAGGTATGAAAGGTTCACGTATTCACGGAATTGTCCGTGAGTTACGCAATGAAAATATTGACGTTATCAATTTCACCAGCAACATCTCGTTGTTTATCACTCGCGCCCTTAGCCCTGCGAAGATTAACACGATTAAGTTGGATGAGGATAACAAGCATGCTTCAGTGTTCTTAAACCCTGATCAAGTTTCTTTGGCCATCGGAAAAGGTGGACATAATATTAAGCTTGCAGGAAAATTAACTGGTTATGAAATCGATGTTTACCGTGATTCCGACGTAGAAGAGGAGGAAGACGTAGAACTAGATGAATTTACTGATGAGATTGACGCTGGAGTTATCGCTGTGTTAAAAGAGATTGGTTGTGAGACTGCTAAGAGTGTATTAGCAATTTCTAAAGCCGAAATAATGGAAAAAACTGAGCTTGAAGAAGACGTAGTTGACCAGTTGCTTGAAGTATTCAAATCTGAATTTGAATAATTTGTGCTAATTTAACAGCAGCATATCCCATATAATAAGAATAAGAATTCAACGGAAGAGGATTTAAATGTCAGAAACCGACAAACAAATTAGGATTAGTAAGGTAGCAAAGGAGCTAAATATTGGACTTTCTACCATTACCGACCATCTAGCTAAAAAGGGCTTTGAGGTGGACGCTAAACCTACGGCTAAAATTACCGATAAGATGTACAAGGTACTTCTCGACGAGTTCGAGAAGGATAAAAACCTTAAAGAGAAATCTGAAAAGATTAACATCGGGAATGTGCGCCGTGAGGATGTGTCTATTAAAGAGGCTGAGGAAAAGAAATCTGCTGAGAAAGAAGAAGCTCAGGAAGAAATTCTAATCCAGAATGTTGCCCCATCGGCACCAGCCGCACCTAAAGCAGCTCCTGTAAAGGAAGAGCTAAAAGAAGAACCAAAGAAGGAAACTCCTAAACCGGTAGAACCAAAGGTTGAAGCCCCAAAAGCTGAACCTAAGGAAGAACCGAAAAAAGCGGATCCTGTTGCTGAGGTTGAAAAAGATGCCCCAAAAACTGAGGTTAAAGCTGTGGCTAAGGAAGAACCTAAAGCTGAAGCAAAACCTGAGCCAAGGGAAAAGCCAAAAGCCGAAGTTAAAAAGGAAGAGCCTAAGGCTGAAACCCCGAAAGAAGAGGTAAAAAAGGAAGAACCAAAGGTTGAGGAAAGCAAAGGCGGACTAAAAGTTTTGGGTAAAATCGAATTACCTTCAAAACAACATAAAGGAAAAAAGAAAGAAGTTCCAAAAGCCGTTTCTAAACCTGCTCCTAAAGTAGAGGACAAAAAGGAAGAACCTAAGGCGAAAGAACCTAAGGCTGAAGCTCCTAAAGCGGTTGAGACCCAAAAGGTAGAAGCTCCAAAAGCTGGTACTCCGAAATCTGACGTGAAACCAGAGGTGCCAAAAGAAGCTCCAAAAGCTAAAGCCAAAAAGGAAGAGCTAAAGAAAGAAGAGCCTACAGTCGATGATAAGCCAAAGGAAATTGAAGTAGTACGTGCTCGCGCAGGGAAGCTCGAAGGTCCAAAGGTTATGGGTAAAATTGAATTACCTGAAAAGAGAAAATCTAAACCAGTGGCTTCTTCACACAAGCCACTTGCCGATAAAAAACGTAAACGTAAACGTAAACCAACACCAGGTGGAGCTCCAGGAACTGGGACTCCAAATACTAGCGCTGGTAACCGTAGTGGAGACAGTCGTAGTAGTAGTGGTGGCGGACAACGTGGTGGCCCTCCAGCACGTGGACGAAGAGTGCCGAAGGCAGAGCTTACAGACAAGCAAATTCAGGAGCAAATCAAGCAGACCCTTGCCCGTTTAAGTGGTGGTGGAAAGCAAAATAAACAAGCAAACCGTTCCAAATATCGTCGTGCTAAACGTGATGAGAAAGCCGAAATGGCCGACATCGAAATGGAATTAGAAGCTCACGAAACAAAGAAAATTAAGGTTACGGAATTCGTAACGGTTAATGAACTTGCTACGTTGATGGAAGCTAACCCAGGTGAAATTATTGGAACCTGTATGGGATTAGGAATCATCGTTTCTATTAACCAACGATTAGATGCCGAGACTTTAACTATTGTTGCTGATGAATTCGGATATGAAGTAGAATTCGTTTCTGCGGATGTTCAAGAGGCAATTGAAGAGATTGAGGACGATCCAAAAGACTTAAGAGACCGTGCACCTATCGTAACTGTTATGGGTCACGTCGATCACGGAAAAACTTCCTTACTGGATTACGTACGTTCTGCAAACGTAATCGGGGGTGAAGCTGGGGGTATCACGCAGCACATTGGTGCTTACGAGGTTACTCTGGATTCCGGAAAGAAAATAACATTCCTTGATACACCGGGTCACGAAGCGTTTACCGCAATGCGTGCTCGTGGTGCTCAAGTAACTGACCTTTGTGTTATCGTGATTGCAGCTGATGATGCGGTGATGCCTCAAACTATTGAAGCAATAAATCACGCACAAGCTGCTGGAGTGCCAATGGTATTTGCGATTAACAAGGTTGACCGAGACACTGCAAATCCACAGAAAATACGGGAACAACTTGCAGAGTTAAACATTCTTGTTGAAGATTGGGGTGGTAAATTCCAAGTTCAAGAGATTTCAGCAAAATTCGGTACTAACATCGATGAGCTTCTTGAAAAGGTTTTATTAGAAGCTGAACTTCTTGAATTACAAGCAAACCCGTCTAGAAAAGCACAGGGAACTGTGGTTGAGGCTATGCTTGATAAGGGTCGTGGTATTGTAACTACAATCTTGGTTCAAACAGGTACACTTCGTGTAGGAGACGCAATTCTTGCAGGTTGTCACAGTGGTAAAGTAAAAGCCATGTTCAACGAACGTGGAAAACAAATAATTGAGGCTGGTCCTTCTACTCCAGTTCAGGTTCTTGGTATGAACGGTGCACCACAAGCGGGTGACAAGTTTCACGAGATGGATACTGAACAGGAAGCGAAAGAAATTGCTAACAAACGTCTGCAATTACAACGTGAGCAAGGAATCAGAACTCAGAAACATATTACTCTTGATGAAATCGGTCGTCGTTTGGCGGTGGGTAACTTCAAGGAGCTTAACCTTATCATTAAAGGGGATGTGGATGGATCTGTGGAAGCACTTTCAGATTCGTTATTGAAACTTTCAACTGAGGAAATTCAAATTAATGTTATTCATAAGTCGGTAGGTCAGATCTCAGAATCTGATGTTCTTTTAGCTACTGCTTCTGATGCGATTATTATTGGTTTCCAAGTAAGACCTAGCCCAAGTGCTAGAAAACTTGCTGAGAAGGAAGAAATCGACATCCGTCTATACTCAATTATCTACCAAGCTATCGATGAACTTAAGCAAGCGATGGAAGGAATGCTTTCACCTGAGATTCAGGAGAAAATTGTTGCTAACGTAGAAATTAGAGACGTATTCAAAATCACCCGTGTTGGAACGGTTGCTGGTTGTATGGTTCTTGATGGAAAAATCAGACGTGACCATAAAATCAGGATCATCCGCGAAGGAGTTGTTAAATACTCTGGGGAGATTGGCGCACTTAAACGTTTTAAAGACGACGTTAAAGAAGTTGCTACCGGATATGAATGTGGACTAAGCATTAAAAATTACAACGACCTTAAAGTCGGCGATATTGTTGAAGCCTACGAAGAGGTTGAAGTGAAAAGAAAACTTTAATAACAAGGCGGGCTATAACGGCCCGCCTTTCTTGTTTTCTTCCAAAGGGAACTTATTGAAGTCTTGCCTAATTTTATAATTTTGACTCTCCTATGAATAAAAACCCGGCAAAAAAATCTTCCTCAAGAAAAATCAAGGATGCACTTGATTATCACTCTCTAGGACGTCCTGGTAAGATTGAGGTTATTCCAACTAAACCAACCAACTCCCAGCGAGATCTTTCTCTAGCGTATTCGCCTGGCGTGGCTGAGCCTTGCTTAAAAATCGCTGAAAACGTGGAGGATGTGTACAAGTACACTTCTAAGGGAAACCTTGTTGCGGTTATTTCAAACGGAACCGCCGTTTTAGGACTCGGAAACATTGGGCCTGAAGCATCTAAACCGGTGATGGAAGGTAAAGGCTTATTATTCAAAATTTTTGCCGACATCGATGTTTTCGACTTGGAGCTTAACTGCACTACAGCCGATGATTTCGTGCATATTGTGAAGGCTTTAGAGCCGACATTTGGTGGTGTAAACTTAGAAGATATTAAAGCGCCCGAGTGTTTTGAAATAGAGGAGCGACTTAAAAAGGAATTGAATATTCCGGTGATGCACGACGATCAACACGGTACGGCGATTATTTCGGCGGCAGCATTGATTAACGCACTTGCAATTCAAAAAAAGAAGATTGAAAAAGTAAAAATCGTAGTGTCCGGTGCCGGTGCAGCTGCGATTTCATGCTCTAAATTATACCTTTCCTTAGGAGCGAAAAAAGAAAACCTTGTAATGTGCGATAGCACGGGGGTTATCAATATGGAGAGAGAAAATCTCGACAAATCAAAACAGTTTTTCGCCACGAAAAGAAAAATCAAAACGATGTCCGATGCTCTTAACGATGCCGATGTTTTTATCGGTTTAAGTAAGGGGGATATCATGACGCCAAAAATGCTGAAAAGCATGCGCAAACGTCCTGTAGTTTTTGCAATGGCCAACCCTGATCCGGAGATAGATTACGATTTAGCCTGCGCAACACGCGATGATATAATTATGGCCACAGGTCGCTCCGACTTCCCTAATCAAGTGAATAACGTACTTGGATTTCCTTTTATTTTTAGAGGAGCTCTTGATGTTCGTGCTACGGAGATAAATGAAGCAATGAAAATTGCAGCAGTCCGTGCCATCGCCGATTTAGCTAAAAAACCTGTTCCGGAAGCAGTAAATATGGCCTATAATAAGACCACAATTGTCTTTGGTAGAGAATATATTATTCCCAAGCCATTAGATTTTAGGCTAATTACCCACGTGGCCCCAGCAGTTGCTAAAGCCGCTATGGACTCAGGTGTTGCAAAACATGAAATTAAAGATTTTGATGCCTACCGAGAGGAATTAAAAACTCGTTTAGGTATAGACGATAAAATTTTCAAGGCAATTATCAACAAAGCCAAGAGCAACCCAAAAAGGGTTGTGTTTAGCGATGCCGATAATATAAAAACGTTGAAAGCTGCCCAAATTGTGAAAGATGAAGGTATTGCCTTCCCTATCCTACTTGGAGATATTGATAAAATAAACGCGCTAATTGAAGAAAATAAATTAGAACTCGGCGACAGCCAAATTATTGATCCTAGAAAAGAGGATAAAAAGTTGGAGGAATTCGGAGAAATCTTATTCCAAAAAAGAAAACGTCGTGGAATCACCCAATTTGAAGCTGTTAAGAAAATGCGCGACCGGAGTCATTACGGTGCCATGATGGTGGAGCTTGGCGAGGCCGACGCCATGGTTTCAGGCCTTACTAGAAAATACGCCGATACCATTAAGCCAGCTTTGCAGATTATAGGGACTGCTAAGGGAGTAAAAAAGGTGGCTGGAATGTACCTTATGTTCACGAAGAAAGGTCCGCTTTTCTTTGCTGACACAACGGTAAACGTAGATCCAACCGCCGAAGATTTAGCTGAGATTACAAGAGTTGTTGCTGAATCTGTTCAGAAATTCAATATCCAGCCGCAAATAGCACTTTTAAGTTCATCCAACTTTGGTTCATATGAAGGGCCGAGTACCGTAAAGGTTCGAGAAGCTGCTGCAATTCTACATGAAAAGTATCCAGGAATGATTGTGGATGGAGAAATTCAAGCAAATTTTGCATTAAACAAGCAACTTTTAAAGGACAACTTCCCATTTTCAACATTGATAAATGGCCATACTAATACCCTTATTTTCCCAAACCTTGATGCAGGTAACATTGCGTATAAATTAATTCAAGAGTTAGGTGCGGCAGAGGCTATTGGTCCAATTTTAGTGGGCTTAAATAAACCGGTACACGTGCTTCAATTAGGAAGTTCAGTACGTGAAATTGTAAATATGGTAACCATCGCGGTGGTTGATGCCCAAACCAGAAGCTAAGATTTATGATAGCATATCTTCAAGGAAAACTTGCCTATGTTAGTCCAACTGATGTAATCATTGATTGTAATGGTGTTGGCTATCGGGTGAATATTTCACTTTTTACATACGGAAGTCTCCCGAAACAAGAAAATATAAAACTCCACATTTATTATCATGTGAAAGAAGATGGTCATACCCTCTATGGCTTTACTACTGAGGAGGAAAAAAATCTCTTTTCACATCTAATTTCAGTTTCTGGCGTTGGTCCCTCCACCGGCAGGATGATTCTTTCCTATGCAAATCCAAACGAATTAAGAGCGGCTATTGTAAATGAAGATGTTGCTTTAATTAAAAGCATTAAAGGAATCGGTCCCAAATCGGCACAAAGATTAATTCTTGAATTAAAAGATAAATTAGTAAAGGATGGAGTTTCTCCTGATTTATCTGGTTTATCAAACAATACTGAACGCAACGAAGCGTTACAAGCTTTGCTGATGTTAGGTTTCCCGAAACTTGGTGCAGAAAAGGCCATTGATGGTGTGATTAAATCCTCTGATGGACCACTTACGGTGGAAGAGCTGGTGAAAATGTCTCTTAAAAAGCTTTAATCCCTCTTTCCTTTAATCAATTAACCAAAATCGATAGGCATTAATCTTAATTTTTGACACCAGGTAATTTAAATACAAAAGTCCTTTCCAAAGTAATACCTTTTGCAATCGCGGTGTTAATGGTTGCAGGGGCATGGAATTCTAGCGCTCATATTACGGGAATGCTTTTTGACCTTCCGCTTCAAGGGGTTGATACTGGAGGGAAAGACACTTTAAAATATCCAATAAAAGACAATAAAATTGCTGGTGAGAAATCAAATTCTGTTGATTTCAAAGACCCTGGTGTCGTAAAAAAAGAAGTGGAATATGACCCGGAAACGGGAATGTACGTGGTTCGTGAAAAAGTTAACGGCCGGGATGTTCGTGCGCCAAGATATATCTCTTTTGAAGATTACGCTCGTTACGAAGCGGAGAAAGGAAAAAAAGATTATTGGAAGCAAAAATCCAATGCAGGCGACATCCTTAATACCCAAAGTATTGTCCCGAAGCTGTATGTTGGTGGAGAGGTTTTTGATAGAATTTTTGGAGGAAGCTCCGTTAATATTCGCCCCCAAGGTTCAGCCGAGTTAACCTTTGGTGTGCGTCACAGCCGAAACAACAACTCACAACTTACCGAGCGCCAGCAAAGAAATACCGATTTTGATTTTGACCAACGTATCCAAATGAACGTTGTGGGTAACATCGGCGACAAGCTTAAGCTTACCACAAATTATAATACTGAGTCGACCTTCGATTTTGAAAATCAAATCAAAATTGAATACACTGGTTACGACGATGAGATAATCAAGAAAATTGAAGCAGGTAACGTGAGTTTGCCTATTAATGGCTCGCTTATTACAGGGTCGCAATCTCTGTTTGGTTTAAAAACCCAAATGCAGTTCGGGCGATTAATGGTAACCACTGTGCTGTCACAACAAAAGAGTGAGCAGAAAGAAATTAATATAAAAAACGGTGCTCAATCTCAGGAGTTTGAAGTTCAGGCTGATGAATATGATGCAAATCGTCACTTTTTCCTGTCTCATTTCTTTAGAGACCGATATGAACAGTCATTGCGGAGTTTACCTATAGTAAATTCAGGGGTCAATATTACGCAAGTGGAGGTTTGGATTACCAACGAAAACTTCTCTACCGATGTGGATACAAGAGATATAATTGCTCTGATTGATTTAGGGGAAAGCGAAAGAATTTACAACCCTGATAAGGTCACCAATGACCCGAATTTTAACATTCCCGATAACCGGAGTAATAATGTTTTAAATGTTATTCCAGGTGCTGCAAGGGAAAGTAATAGTACTTCAATTGATGAATTTTTTACCGATAAAGACAATTACGCCAAGTTAAATGCTAAGAAATTAAAAGAGACTGAGTTTGCTTTTAACACCCAACTTGGGTACATAAGTTTAAATAGATCACTAAATACGGACCAAACTCTTGCCGTCTCTTACCGTTTTAGCTACCAAGGAAAGGAATACACTGTCGGGGAATTGTCTACGGAAAATCAGCCTACTGAGCCTCCAAAGGTTTTATTTGTAAAGCTTTTAAAGAATCAAAATGTAAAGACCAAGTTACCTTCTTGGGACTTAATGATGAAGAATATTTATTCTTTTGGAGGTTACAATGTAGGTAGAGAAGATTTCCAATTGGATGTGACATACCTTGATGAAGAGTTAGGAAGTAAAGTTACTTATTTGACTGAAGGTGAAGGGATTAAGCTTCGTCCGCTTATTCAAGTGTTAGGATTAGACAATCTTAATAACAACCAACAACAACGTCCTGATGGTATTTTCGATTTTGTACCAGGAATCACAGTCGATCAGAAT
>JBLIKP010000056.1:0-16469 GCA_047635375.1 Sphingobacteriales bacterium
TGCCCCAACTTTTGATAAGATTGGATTCAAAATCTGAATCGGTCGCATTACTAGTTGTTTGGCTAAGCTATAACCACCAAGGATTTCTGGAGGGAAAAACTTTCCAATGATTAAGATATCAAAATCTCGATTGAAATAATTTAAAGTTTGTCCGCCAACCTGATACATTCCTATACTTAAAAATGGTTTAGTATCTGAAAGGTTAAAGTGCATTGATAATCCATACTTTCTTAACCCTAGGATCAAATAAAGGATATTGGAAATAATAAACTGAACTAATAGGGAATAAACTAATGAGTAAACGCCATAATTGAGGAAGGCTAAACTTACTGCAACGATTAAGGAAATTAGCGCTGAGATTATGTCAATTATTGTAATTGACTTAAAAAGTAGTTGCTTTTGTTCAATTGTTTTAAACATTCTACCCATCGCAGAGATCAATAGGTTTATGCCGATAATGGGAATTAAAACCGCCAATTGAGGTTCATTATAAAAACCTGTGATGAAGGGTGAAATAAGAATGAGCAATAAATAAAGGCCTAGACTCACAAGAACGTTAAGCCAATAAAGACTGGAGTACTCGTTTTTAGAAATATCTTGTTTATGAAGAATTGCCGAAGTTAGCCCCATGTCGTTGAATAACTCCATAAATCCCATTACAAGAGTAACAAGAGCCATTAAACCGAAATCGGTTTTTTCAAGAAGTCTAGCTAAGACTGCGTATTTAATCAAGTTGGTCCCTGCAAGCACCCCCGTACCGAGGGTGGTCCATTTAACGCCTGAAGCTACTTGTTTACTTACTTTCATCTAATAATGGGTCAAACCCCGCTTGTAATTGATTTAATAAGTGTTTCTCACCAATTTGAGTGCGTAATATCTCCCTGTTGGCAGATTGAATTTCAACGGGCAATAAAGTTAATGCATTTGGATTTTCGGGAAGTAAATCTTTTTTCACCGAGAAAACCACAATTCCAATCCGCTTAAGATAGGAATAAAGGCTATTTCGTTCGTCGAGATAAACCTTGGCTCCATGCCATAGCATGGTCATTATGTTGCCAACAGCTTGTTGTCGATATTGATTCATAACCACTATTCCACATTGAAGAATGTAATTATTGTATTCCTGAATTGGCATAAACTTAACCAAAGGGGCGAAATTATAGGGTAATTCTTTTTTACCGATGGATAAAATTTTCCTTTGATAATCCCCCTTACCATAACTTAAAGGCGTGATGATATTTTTGTTATTAAGTGGTAGTTTTTTTAAAATTTCAAAAGCCTCTAAATGATTATTGGTGAAGTATGCCGAATTTCCTAAAAGTATGTTGCTGTCGGTTACAAAAGCTTCCTTATCAGAAACCATTTGTTCAATAGGATAGTAAGAAAACGGCAAATATTGCGCTTTAATATTTATCCTTTTTTTAATAAATTCAAACTCCTCTGGATACAGAATACCTATATGCTTAACTCTTCGCATGGCTTTTAGTATTTCGGCCTCAGTGTTTACTTCTCCAAATTTTAAAAAATCAATCAGCTTTCCTACCCGTTTTTTAAGTGTGAATCCAATCCGTTCAAGGGAATTCTTACCCACAAAATGATTAAACGTTTTTTCTCCTAAAATTTGATTCCATTTAATTATTTTTTGGTTGTGATAATACTCAGTGCCCCAGACTATCCAAATAGGGATGCTTTTTGGAGGCAATAAGTTTATCAGCCTTGAGCGGAAAAAACCCAAGCCATGGCAGATTACAATTGAACCTTCGGGGATTTTTTCGGCCAACATCTCCATTTTTTTTCCCGACTGTTTGTAGACAAAAATTTCCTTTTCGGGAGTAACTCGTTTTAAGGATTGAGTAGAATTGGTAACTAAAATGAAAAAAGTATTTCTCCCAGGGTAGAGCTTCTCAAATTGATAATAAGTGTTGTTTATGAATTTTTCATCAGGTGAAATATGAAATATATGCTTCATAAAATTTATTTAACCTGAGAGTAGAAATCAATAATTACGCTAATAACCTTATGAATATCTTCGTCAGAAAGCTCATAAAAAAAAGGCAATCTAACTAAGCAGTCAGAAAAATTATCGGCGAATGGGAGTGGGTGTCCCTTGTATTTGTTTTTATAATAAGGACTCTTATGAAGAGATAAGTAATGAAATACTGCTTGAACCTCATTAGCTTTTAAATGGCTTATTAGATTTTTTCTTTCCTCTGGATTGCGGCAAACCAAATAATACATATGAGCATTGTTGGTTGCATTTTGAGGAATGTTTGGGAGCTCTACACCTTTTGGTAAAATATTTTTAAATGATTCATTATAAGATTGCCAAATGAATTTCCTCCTATCCTGAATGTCAGTTAAATTTTCTATTTGAGCGTAAAGAAATGCTGCTAAAATATCAGAAGGCAAAAAGGAAGAGCCAATATCAACCCAGCCATATTTATCTACTTCGCCGCGAAAAAACTGAGAACGGTTGGTTCCCTTTTCACGGATAATTTCGGCTCTATCGTTAAAGGAAGCATCATTTATCACAAGCATTCCACCCTCACCACTGATTATGTTTTTAGTTTCATGGAAAGAGAAAGCCGAAAGATGTCCAATACTTCCTAATGGCTTCCCTTTGTAATAAGAGTCAATGGCCTGTGCAGCATCCTCAATCACAAAAAGATTATATTTTTCGGCAATAGCCATGATTTCATCCATCTCGCAAGCTACCCCTGCGTAATGTACCGGGACAATTGCCTTTGTTTTAGAAGTTATTAGCGCTTCGATTTTAGTGTGGTCAATGTTGGGATTATCAGGCTGGCTATCTACAAAGATTAATTTAGCTCCTCTAAGCGCAAAAGCATTTACCGTTGAAACAAAAGTGAAGGATGGAACAATTACCTCGTCTCCGGGATTAATGTCAATTAATAGAGCCGCTAATTCTAAGGCATCAGTGCAAGAGGTCGTTAATAGTGCTTTTTGAAACCCAAATTTCATTTCAAAAAAATCGTGACATTTTTTTGTGAAAACACCATCGCCAGAAATTTTTCCGGATTTAACCGCATTTAAAATGTAATGACTTTCCTTTCCAGTCATGTAGGGTTTATTGAATGGAATCATCATTTTTTTAATTTTCTGGCTGGATTTCCAACGTAAGTGCCTGTCGATTCAATATTTTTTATCACCACCGATCCACCACCTATTTGGGTGCAACCAATGATTTTCACATTATCAATAACTGTACAATTTATTCCGAGTATTGATTTGTCCCCTATAGAGCAGAAACCTGCTATTGCCACTTGAGGAGATAAAAAGGAGTGACTACCAATTTCAGAATCATGTGATATTGTTGATCCTAAATTAACAAGGACATTTTGGCCTACCTTCACTCGCGCATCAATTGTTGAATTTGGATAAATGATTACTCCATCCTCGATGATTGCTGTTTTATCGACCCAACATGAACTATGGATAATTTTGCCAAATGGTATTTTGCCCTTGAATATGTCGTAAACCTCAGACCTGAAATTCATGTGCTTATAACCAATCCCTATGAATAGTTCATCAAATTTGTTGGATTTAAAGGAATCAGGGATTTTGGCTAATTTCCCTAAAATTTTGTGACCCTCAATTTCTGTAGACGTTGCAAAGTCATCGAAAAACACTACCTGTTTATAATGTCCATCGTTAATCGCAAAGTGTGCTATTTGAAGGCCTAAATGTCCGGCTCCAATTATCCCCAAAATCTTCATAGGAGGTCAATTTTTTTATCTGCTTTGTAGATTAAATACCCGGACCTGTCATTACTATTTCTAATGCTCTTTAATGTGTCACTTGTCCTATGTTTTTCAACAAAAAAGGGGTTGTCTATCTCAAAGTTACTTAAAATTGAGGAAGTTTCTTTGCATAGGAAGTAAACGCCAGAAAAGGAATTTTTATTGGAATTAGGAAAGGGGGTTGGAATTTTGTCACCTAAGGCCGACAAAATAATAGCTTCAAGAAAGTTATAGCCTGTGGATAATTCCACAAGGTGGGATCCTATAAAATCGCCGCCCATTCTTGCTCCTACCTCAATTAAAAACACCTCATTTGCATCGTTTACTTTAATTTCAGTATGTGAGGCCCCTTCAGAAATGCCAAGTGAATTAAGTGCTTTCAGGGTTTCAATCTTAATTTTTTCCTGAATTAATTCATTTAAACTAGAAGGTTGATGGTGTGCAATTTCGACGAAATAGGGCTCGCCGGTGGTGATTTTATCAGTAATGGTCAGGATTTCATGTAAACCTCCCTTAGAAATTGCCTCTACACTAACCTCTATTCCATCAATAAATTGCTCCACAATTGCACTACCCGAAAGCGATTCGTTTTGGGCGAATAATATGGCATTATTTACTTCCAGATTACCCGTTACTTTGTGGACTCCACGGCTTCCAGACCTATCTACTGGTTTAACAATCAATGGGAAGGTGCAAGTTTTTAAAAAAACATCTAGGCTTTTTGGGTTATAATTGGCAGGAAGTTCATGGAACAATGGAGAGGAAACGCCAAATTCTAGGAATTTCCTTCGCATTGCCAATTTATTGGTTGAAAATTCAGATGAATCAATAGAGTTAGAGTTGAGCCCCAAATTTTGGGCGACAAAGCATACAGTGGGAACCCCAATATCGCTCGCGGCGGTTAGAATGCCGTCAATTTCTATTTCTTTACAAATTTTTAGAATTTTTTCTTTGTCTATTACAGAGATGGGGTAGAAAAAATCCACTTCATCTTTACAGACAGCACCCTCAGACCAAGCAAAGCAATGAGTTTCAATACCCATTTTTTTTGCCTCGTTTACAACAGGAAGCTGTAGGTAGCTTGCTCCAATAATAGCTAATTTCTTGCGCTTCATTAAAGGGATTCGATATTTGGAATTTCTGCCGTAAACACCTCGTTATTCCAATGAATTGTGCCCGCGTCAAACCAAGGGTTTTGCATTTGATTTCTTAAGAAATTCTTTTCCCAACCATTATGTGATTGAATTTTTTTGACCTTAATATTGAAGATTGTGTTTTTTAAGTCGATGTGATTTTTATAAGCCCAAAAGGCAGTAAAATCTCTAATCCCATCCTTTAACTTCTTTTGGTCCACATTTATCCCATTAACCCTAAAGGTCCATTTTACCCAATTGGCTCCATAAATATAAAAATCGGGTTGACCATTTTGGTCGATAATAGGAAGCCATATTTCCTTACCGGTATCATCTAAATGCGTAATAGCAATTACATGATTGTAATCGTTAAAATGGATATGATCGGTAAAAACAGCGTGTTGAGTTATGCCGAAAAAAGTTCTAGAAATTTTGTTTACAAAATTTGATGCTCCTTCAAGGCCTTGATTAATGGATGTTTGTTGGAAATTCGCGAGGGTTTTAATCGATTTTATTCCCGTGCTGTTAAATATTAAGATGCCTTGAATTGATAGTACTGTAATCAAACCAAAATACATTAGTCTGCTTTTTAGTTGTTCGAGGGTTAGGTTTTGCAAAACTTTAACTGAATTGTAATCGGGAATACTTGGTGAATTATACCCGCAATTATCTTCCGTACAGCGTTCAGTGTTACGGTTCTCAGCAACGTAAGAATAAACTTTTCTTCCAATAAAATTGATGCCAGGAAGCCTAATAATTATTGAAATCGGCCAGAAATACCAGATAGCACCAAGAATTTTAATATAGGTGTTTATACCAGAAAATACTTTTCCATTTTCAACACTATGAATATCCATGTAAAGGGTATTCATGGATATTTCTTTTAATGCTGATTGGTTTTCAGCTTCAAATTGGACAGGTAAAAACTTAACCCTCTTGAAAATGTCAAAAAATTCTACCGTGATTTTTGTTCTAATGCAAAGTGGACATTCTGCATCATAATAAACCCTTACCTTTGGCTCCCGTTTCCGCTTAAAAAAAGAAAATATTTTAGCCCAAAATGAAATAGGAACCATTAAAATGTACATGGAGCAAGCGGTTAATGCAAACCAAGGAATAGGGAAGCTCACTAAAATTCCTACATGTAGAAATAAGCCAATAAATAATAGGGGTACCCTTAAGTTTTTTCTAAAGAATAAAAAGATAAAAACGGCTTCAAAAACAACGGTTAAATATCCTAAGAATTTCACTAAGAACTCCTGATTAAGGATAAATGAATTATCACCCATTGCTATCATAGGGAGGGAGCTTGGTAGCCAAACACCTAGTCCGTTAATCCACATTTGAGAGGCAACCTTGTAAAATGTCGAGTCAAGGTATACCAAGCCTAAACCCAATAAAATGGGAAGAAAATAATAGATCTGCCTAATCTTTACGGGTGGGTTATAGAAAAATGTAGTGTTAGAATATTTCAACTTTAGCCAAAGTCGGTCAAGGGATAGCGTGTTGCTTATTGGCATGAACATAAACAAGAAATTCATTCCCAGGTAAGCATAAAACACATGATATTCAAAGGAGTGAATGCTCCCAATAATTATTAGGCTAAGCAGATAATTTATTATTGTGGTAAATCTTGTGAAAAGCCCAAGCGCCAAGAAGAATATAACCACTAACCATAGCCCTAGTGGTATTGCAAAGTTTATTTCGGAGGGACTAATAAACGGAATTTTATCAAAAATTAAATTCCTGAAATAAAATAGCTGTAAGACTTCGGCAAAAAGGATTATCGAATAAATAATTCTAAAAATGGCCAAACCCCTTGAGTCAACCATATTATGGAAAGCTTTTTCAAATAAACTTTTTAAAGATTTCATATTTAGCGCTATTCCTTTGTTTTTAAAAGTAAATAAATCCAATTGTAAAGCGGAACATTTTGTCAATATCCATAGAAAACATAATACTCAGGAAAAGGTTTCTATTCTGGAGTTTTGGAAGTGGTATGGTTTAGAAAAAAAATGGTCATAAAAAAAGCCTATAGATAGGCTTTTTAATGATTTTCAAGGGGACAGATTTAGCTGATTGTGCTCACTTTCCCGTTCCTTAATTCATAAGAATCTCCAAATTCAGGACAAGTTGCCTTACCATTGGCGTCAAACTCAAGTTTAAGTCCGCCTTTGCTTACCCAGCCAATTTGTTGAGAAGGGTTTCCTACTACAAGAGCATATGCTGCAATATCTTTTGTAACCACGGCACCCGCTCCAATAAAAGCATATTCGTTTATATTTAGGCCGCAAATTATTGTTGCATTTGCTCCAATTGTTGCGCCTTTCCGAACGTTGGTTTCAGTGAATTGGTCTTTGCGTTCAATAGCGCTTCTTGGATTTTTAACATTTGTAAAAACCATTGACGGACCTAAAAACACATCATCTTCAATGTTTACTTTAGTATAAACACTAACATTATTCTGAATTTTTACATTGTTACCCACGGTTGCTCCTGGGCTAACAACCACATTTTGGCCGATGTTGCAATTCTGTCCGACTTTGCAGTCTTTCATGATGTGTGAGAAATGCCAAATTCGTGTGCCAGTTCCTATAATGGTTCCCTCATCAATGATTGCTGAATGATGGTGATAATAATCTTTCTCTTTCTTCATGTACTATGCCTTTAAAAACTTAATGATCTGCTCTGCAATATAATCAATTTGTTCATTTTTCAATTCGGTATGCATGGGTAAAGATAATACCCTTAAACTTAATTTTTCACTCATTACTGGGGCCGGCCGTTTGTCATGGTAGCCTTGGTACACGGGTTGTTGGTGTAATGAATTCGGATAATATACCATTGTAGGTATTTGCTTTTCAGCAAGATAAGATTTCAATTTATCTCGTTTTCTGTTCTCTACACAAAGGGTAAATTGGTGGTAAACGTGAGTGGATTTTTCGCGCTTATGCGGAAGGCTAATTCCTGTAAAAGATTTTAATTTTTCCTGATAATTTTTAGCGGCAGCTTGGCGCCGAAGTATAAAATCGTCTAAATGTCCAAGTTTTACCCTTAAAATTGCTGCCTGAATCCCATCTAATCGGGAATTGATTCCAATAGCGGTATGGGTGTATTTTTTTGGTTGGCCATGATTGGCGAACAATCTTATTTTCTCAGCGAATAAATCATTATTGGTATAGCAAGCACCACCATCACCCATTGCCCCTAAATTTTTTGATGGAAAAAATGAAGTTGTAGCTATGTCTCCGATGGTCCCTGCGGAAATAATTTCACCGTTTTTTGTCGTGTATTTTGCACCAATTGCCTGGGCATTATCTTCAATTAACTTTAATTCGTGTTCATCACAAATGGCTTTAATTTCTTCAAGCGCGCAGCATTGACCAAAAAGGTGGACTGCAATAACTGCTTTGGTATTGCTGTTTATGGCCTGTTTTATCGATTCTGGATCAATGTCAAAAGTCATGGGGTTGACATCCACAAAAACTGGGGTCGCGCCAAGAATTGCAACTGCTTCGGCGGAAGCCACAAAATTAAATGAAGGAATAATCACCTCGTCTCCCGAGCCGATTTCCAATGCCATAAAGGCTAATTGAAGAGCGTCGGTACCGTTACCGCAAGAAATCACGTGTTTAACGCCTAAGTAATTAGAAAGTTCCTCCTCAAATTTGGACACCTCCTCACCTTTAATGAATGACGATGCTGAGATACAACGCTCCATGGCTTGGTCTATTTCCGATTTTAGACGTAAATATTGTCCATGAAGGTCCACCATTTGAAGTTTCTGCATAGTAGCAAAACTAAGAATAAGGGTAATTATTTTACCAAGAAATGTGGATTTAAAAGATTTTTCTTGTTGTAGCTAACCGGAGTAGGGGTTTCCTTGCCATTTTTGGCGACCACTACTCGTTTTCCTGAGGCTTCAACGATGGCTTGTGCAGCTGCGGTGTCCCATTCCATGGTGGGTGCAAAGCGTGGGTAAAAATGCGCTGCGCCATCGGCTACGACCATGAATTTTAATGACGATCCCATGGCAATCATTTCGTGGTCCTTAAAATTGCTCACGAATTGGGCGGTCTCCTCGTTCATGTGGGAACGTGATCCAACAACTTTTATTGGGGATAATGGCAGGGTGGATGTAGGCATTTTCAGAGCCTTTCCTCCTGCAACTTGCTTGTAGGCGCCTATGCCCTTGCCGCCTAAGTACATTGTTTCGGTAACGGGTACAAATAAAGCGCCTATAATAGGGACTCCATTTTCTATTAGAGCGATATTTACGGTGAATTCTCCATTACGCTTGATGAATTCCTTGGTCCCATCTAAGGGGTCTACCATCCAAAATCGTTGCCAATTTTTTCTCTCCTCAAATGGAATATTTGCACCTTCTTCGCTAAGAATAGGTAGTCCTGTTTTTTCTAATTCTGCAACAATGGCTTCATGTGCCGCTTTGTCGGCAAGGGTAAGCGGACTTTCATCGGCTTTAGCCTCTACACCAAAATCATCAGATTCATAAATCTCCATGATTTCCATTCCGCCCAATTGAGCTGCTGAAACGGCTACCTTTAATAAGTCGATTAAGTTTTCGGGCATATTAGTTTATCATGCAAGCTGCAACAGTTTCATTTGTGCCCTCGTCGATTAAGATTAGGCTTCCCGTGGTTCGGTTTCGTTTGTAACTGTCGTAGAATAACGGGGTTGTTGTGCGAAGTTTTACTCGAGCAATGTCATTCATTCCAACCTCACCATCTTCAATGCGGTGGAGGGTGTTGATGTCGATTTTGTATAACGTTTCCTTAATCATCGCACGCGCTTCGTTTGTGGTGTGTTTAAGGAAATATTTGGCTCTTGGCCGAGGTGGTTTTGGGTGAAGCCAACACATCATCACATCAATGTCTTGACCTACTTTAGGTTGATTATTTACGCGAACAATCATGTCTCCCCGGCTCACGTCAATGTCATCGGTCAGGGTAAGTGTCACTGACATGGGTGAAAAAGCCTCCTTAATTGGGCCGTCAAAAGTGTCGATTGATTTAATATGAGAGGTAAACCCTGAAGGAAGCACCATGACTTCATCTCCTGGTTTGAAAACTCCCCCCGCAACCTTGCCTGAATATCCACGGTAATCGTGGTGTTCATCAGAGTATGGGCGGATAACATATTGAACTGGAAAACGGCAATCCACCATGTTTTGATCACTTCCAATATGTACAGATTCCAAAAGATAAAGTAGCGTTGATCCCTCGTACCAATCGGTGTTTTTGGATCTGTCAACCACATTATCGCCTTTTAATGCTGAGATTGGAATAAAGTGAACATCACTAACATTAAGTTTGGAGGCGAAAGCCTTAAATTCTTTAACAATTTCATCGTAACGCTCTTGGCTGAAATCGACAAGATCCATTTTGTTAACACAAACAACCAGATGAGGAATTTTAAGGAGAGAAGCGATAAAAGCGTGACGGCAAGTTTGCTCAATAACGCCCTTTCTAGCATCAATAAGAATTAATGCGAGGTTGGCAGTACTGGCGCCTGTCACCATGTTTCGGGTGTATTCAATATGCCCGGGAGTGTCGGCGATAATGAACTTTCTTTTTGGGGTTGCAAAATAGCGGTAAGCTACATCAATTGTAATTCCTTGCTCCCTTTCGGCTTTAAGCCCATCTGTTAATAGCGCAAGATTTACATGATCTAAACCCTTCTTTTTGCTTGAAAGCTCTATAGCTTCCATTTGATCTTCAAAGATTGCTTTTGAATCGTAAAGAAGTCTTCCAATTAGGGTGCTCTTTCCATCATCAACGCTTCCGGCGGTGGTGAATCTAAGCAGTTCCATATCGAGATAATCGGCCATAATTTCTTTCCTTTTTAAAAGTATCCTTGTTTTTTCCGGTCTTCCATTGCGGTTTCTGATCGTTTGTCGTCAGAACGCGTGCCCCTTTCTGTCTCACGCGCGCTTGCCACCTCTTCAATGACTTGTTCCAGGGTGGAGGCCGTCGATTCCACGGCACCAGTGCAGGTCATGTCGCCAATTGTACGAAAACGGACCGTCATCATTTCCGATTTTTCATCGGGTTTTAAGTTCAAGTAATCGGAAGCCGCAAGTAGGGAATTACCTCTTTTAATAATTTCTCTCTGATGGGAAAGGTAGATTTGAGGGATGGCAATATTTTCTTTTAAAATGTACTGCCAAACATCCATTTCGGTCCAGTTACTAATAGGAAACACTCTAAAATGTTCTCCCATTTGGTGACGGGCATTAAATAGGCTCCAAATTTCAGGACGTTGATTTTTTGGGTCCCACTGCCCGAAATCGTCACGATGAGAAAAAAATCGCTCCTTTGCTCTTGCTTTTTCTTCGTCACGACGAGCACCACCCATGGCGGCGTCGAATTGATGTTTCTCTAAGGTATCCAAAAGGGTTACTGTTTGAAGCGCGTTACGGCTAGCATTAAATCCTTTTTCCTCCGTCGATTTTCCTTCGTCAATACTCTGCTGTACCGAACCCACAATAAGCTCTACCCCAAGATCTTTAACAAGATTGTCGCGATAGGTTATTGTTTCTGGGAAATTGTGTCCAGTATCAATATGCACCAGGGGAAATGGAATTTTAGCAGGAAAAAATGCTTTTTTAGCTAAATGAGTTAGAAGAATGCTGTCTTTACCTCCAGAAAACAGAATTGCTGGACGCTCGAAAGAGGCAGCTACCTCTCGCATAACGTAAATTGATTCAGCCTCGAGCTCTTGAAGGTGGGTTAAATTATAAGATATCATGAACTATTGCTTGTCGCGGATAAGGGGCAAAATTAAACTTAATAAATGATTCGCAGAATCTTCGGCTGACATATCGCCAGATTTAAAATGAATTTCGGGATTTGTTGGGGCCTCGTAGGGAGAATCAATTCCAGTAAAATTTGAAATTTCACCCGCCCTTGCTTTTTTATACAGCCCTTTAGTATCACGCTTTTCGCAAATTTCCAATGGGGTATCAATGAAAATCTCGATGCATTCATCTGCCGCTACCAGCGCTCGAACTTTATCACGGTCACTTTGAAAAGGACTAATAAAAGCTGTTAAAACCACTAATCCAGCATCAATCATAAGCTTTGCCACTTCGCCAATGCGCCTGATGTTTTCCTGACGGTCTTCTTCTGAAAATGTTAATCCTTTATTTAATCCAGTGCGCACATTGTCGCCGTCCAGAAGGTAGGTGAGGAATCCTCTAGTGTACAATTCCCTTTCCAATAAACCAGCTAAGGTAGATTTTCCCGATCCACTTAAACCGGTGAACCAAAGGATTAAAGGTTTTTGCTTTAAAAGCTTCTGCCGAAAGGCTTTGTCAACTAAATGATTATGAGGGATGATATGTAACTTCTCCATATTTATTTAAGCAAAAGGTAGCCAAAAAAGACCAATCCGTAAATAACAGTAAGGGGAAGGCCTATTCGTGCAAAATCTTGAACCTTGTAGTTTCCAGGTCCCAATACCATTAAATTGGTCTGATACCCAAAGGGAGTAATAAATGCACAGCTGGCCCCGAAAGCTATGGTTAAATAAAACAAACTAATATCGTCTCCAACCACTGGTTTTAATGCTAAGACTACCGGAAAAATTATGGAAACCGCTGCGATGTTCGATACGAAATTGGTTAGAATAACCGTGCAAATGAAAAATCCTGCAAGTAAACCCCAAGTACCAAAGGGTAGAAGAATTTGCGTAATGTGGCTTGCCAGAAGCGCCCCCGCTTGAGAATTAACCAATGCTACCCCTAGACTTAATGCGCAAACCAGAATTAGAATTAGGTCAAGGTCAAGTTCGTTTTTGATTTCCTCAAATTTCAATAAACCCAAAAACACTTGAAATCCAACGGCAATAAACAAGGCCGAAAACAAACTGATTTGATTCAAAGTGCATAAAATTAATAGGGTTATAAAACCCAAAATAAAGGGGGTAAATAACTTTCCTGATTTTTTTTCTGCCTTTTCAGTTTGTGATATAACGATAAGATCCTTGTTTCTTTTGGCACGCTTAATAAAATTTGTACCAGAGTTTAGCAAAAGTAAATCCCCAGCTTTTATCTGAATTTCCCCTAACCGACTTTCTAATCGCTCCCCTTTTCGGTGGACGGATAAAATTCCAGCATCAAATTTCTCACGAAAATTGCTCTCTTTGATGATTTTTCCTTCCAAATATGAATTAACCGGAACCACTGCCTCGGTAATGTGTTTTAGGATTTCATTTGAATGGTTATCAAAATTATTGAGCTCGATTCCGGGTTTGTTTTTTATTAATTCTACTAAAGACTCAATGTCTCCGGTAAAAACTAAAATATCGTTTTCATTTAAAAGATCTTGTGGTCCAACAGGACGAATTAAATTCCCCTCCCTAATTAACTCCACTAAAAAAACATCTTTCAAATTCCTAAGTCCTGCATCAAGTATTGATTTTCCAATTAGCTGTGAGTTGGAATTTATTTTGGTTTCTAAAAGATATTCGGTGCTATTTTCTTTGAAATCGTCAAGCGGATTGTGGTTTTCAGGGATTAGTTTAGTACCAATGGTATTAATAAATAAAAGGCCAAAAACAGTGACCAAAATCCCTGGAATTAAAAAATCTAAAAATCCAAGGGGAGCCTCCCCCGACTCAATAAGCAATCCATTTAGCACCAAATTTGTAGACGTCCCAATGAGTGTAATCATCCCGCCAAGGATTGCCGAATAACTTAGAGGGATTAAAAATTTAGAAGGAAAGGTCTTCTTGCTTTTTGCCCACCGATTTACAAATGGGATAAGACTAGCCACTATTGGAGTGTTATTCATCACAGAGCTTAAGCTAGCAACCAGGATAGTCATTTTCCATCTAAAAGAATTTTCAGTGGAGCCTTTTCCCAATATCGACGAAGAAAACCTTGAGAAATTTATTTGGTTTTTGACTCCAGCAATGAGCAGGAGCAGAAGGATGATGGTAAGGATGGCTTTATTGGAAAATCCCGATAAAAACTCCTCCACGGAAATTACCCCGGTGAGGATGAAAATCATAATTCCGCCCAAGAACACTAATGACGGTTTGAATTTTTCTTGGAACAGAAAAACTACCATAATTAATAGGGTTGATATCACAAAAATCTGCTCAAAAAACGGAGTCATTTTTTATAAAAATCTTTATACCACTTCACAAATTCCGACATTCCACGATTAATATTTATGGGATGATAGTCTGGAATCAATGTTTTTAAAAGGGTAATGTCTGCCAAGGTTTCTTCCAAATCTTTTTCTGGTTTGGCGACTTCCTGAGGAACTATTTCACTGTTGGTGTAGGCTTTTAAAACTTCCCAACTCTTTTTCAGCGAATGGTTAGTACCCGACCCAATGTTCAGAATTTTGGGTAGTGGTTCAGTTGTATTTAGAAGGTGAACCAGGGTGTCTACCACATTGTCAATGTAAGTGAAATCCCGTTTGATTTTAATCGGATTTGCAATTTGGGTGGTGTTTTTTTCAAATAAATTTTTTGTGAAAATATAGGGAGCCATATCCGGGCGACCCCAAGGACCATAAACAGAAAAAAGCCTAAGTCCGCATACCTGCACCACGAAAACTTTCGAGAAGGTTAGCGCATCTTCTTCATTTCTTAATTTACTAAGTGCGTAGGAATTATTTGGCAGCCCCTTTCGCGAAGACTCCCCCATCGGTAGTTCAGTTTCAAAACCATAAACTGAGGAGGAGCTAGCATAAATTAGTTTTTCTATCCCGAAAAGTGAAGATGCAGTGATAATATTTCTAAGCGCCCATAAATTGTTATGGAAAGCTTCCGCGGAAGCTTTTTCGCCTTCTCGTATTGAAGGAAGGGCGGCTAAATGTATAACGTGGGTGATTTTCTCCTGTTTGAATATTTCGTAAAGGGAATCTAAATTCAGCAGATTTTTTTGGTAGAAAACGATGTTCTTTTGATGATTTAAAATCTGTTGGTCTTTATGATCCGTAAATCCAAGGGATTTTAATCGTTCTATTTTGAGTTCAAGACCGTTAAACGGCAAAAGCGCATCAAGGCCTACCAGTTTTTCTGGATCAAGCTTCATAAGCCTATCCATAATGGCTCGGCCAATAAATCCGGCAGCTCCGGTTATTAGGATGCGTTTAGTTTTCAAACGATAAAAATTTACTCAAAGGTAAGATTTGAAGATAAAGGAAAGATTAAAATTTTATGCAAACCCTTTTTGTAAATTTGGGTTGTAGTAATATTGCTTAATTTTTTAGCTTTGCAAACTGTTGATAATCGGGGAATACGATTAATTTATTTCTCCAAAAAAAATATTTTTATGCCTTACCTATTTACTTCCGAGTCTGTTTCTGAAGGACATCCAGATAAAGTAGCCGATCAAATATCTGATGCATTATTGGATGCGTTTTTGGCACAAGACCCAAATGCAAAAGTTGCATGTGAAACTTTGGTGACTACCGGATTAACGGTATTAAGCGGTGAGGTTAAATGCAACGGTTGGATAGATCATCAGAAAATCGCTCGCGATGTAATCAGAGAAATCGGATACAATAAATCCGAGTATATGTTCGACGCCGACTCTTGTGGAGTGATTTCAGCTATTCATGATCAGTCCCCAGATATCAACAGAGGAGTGGAGCGCCAAGGCGATCCTTTTGACCAAGGAGCAGGTGACCAAGGAATGATGTTTGGTTACGCAACTAAAGAAACCGACAGGTATATTCCTCTTGGTTTACACATTTCTCACCTTTTGGTAAAAGAACTGGCTACCATCAGAAAGGAAGGAAAGGTAATGACTTACCTACGCCCAGATTCTAAATCACAGGTTACCATTCAGTACGACGAAAACACGCACATGCCTTTAAAGGTTGTTGCGGTTGTTTTAAGTACACAGCACGATGAGTTCTCTACTTCGGCCAATGCCGATGATGAAATGATGGCGGTGATTAAAAAGGATATCCTTTCAATTTTATTGCCAAGGGTTATCAAACAATTAAAAGAAGATAATCAAGCCCTTTTTGGGGATGATGTAATTTATCATATTAACCCAACAGGGAAGTTCGTTATTGGCGGACCACACGGAGATACTGGTCTAACAGGCCGTAAAATCATTGTTGATACCTATGGCGGAAAAGGAGCTCACGGTGGTGGAGCTTTTTCTGGAAAAGATAGTTCAAAAGTTGACAGAAGTGCAGCCTATGCCACACGTCATATCGCAAAAAACCTAGTAGCTGCGGGCGTCGCCGACCAAGCATTGGTTCAAGTAGCCTATGCTATTGGAGTTGCAAATCCAGTAGGATTATATGTAAACACATACGGTGGGGCAAAGCCAGATAAAAACGGAAAAATCCCTACCGATGCTCAGCTTGCAAATCAATTAAGCGAAATTTTTGATATGCGTCCTCGAGCTATTGTTGAAAGACTAGGGTTATTAAACCCTATATTTTACCCAACTGCAAAATACGGACACATGGGCCGTCAGCCTGGAAAGGTTACTGTAGAAGGAAAAGAATATAACACCTTTACTTGGGAGAAATTAGACTTTGTAGATCAAATTAAAGATGTTTTAGGGTACTAATAAGTC
>JBLIKP010000057.1:0-16264 GCA_047635375.1 Sphingobacteriales bacterium
GGCAATCCTTCTTCTTCCCACTGAATTACATAGGCCGTTCCACCAGAATTCATACGGGCAGTACGTCCGTTTCTATGGGTAAATTCTTCTGGCTTTTTTGGGAGTTGGTAATGAATGATGAATTTTAATTCAGGAATATCCAATCCACGTGCTGCTAAATCTGTAGCTACAATAATTTTATAAGTATTATTTCTGAATTTTATTAAGGCGCGCTCACGGTCGATTTGCTCTACACCTCCATAGAAACATCCGTGTGGAATTCCGTGTTCCTCCAGAAATTCACTAACACGGTTTATAGAATCTTTATAATTACAGAAAACTATCCCCGGCTGGTCTCCAAGGTGTTTTAACAGAGTCACCAACGATTCGATTTTATCTTTATCGGGTGAAATAATCGCTTTTACCTCAAGCTTCGATTTTTTATCGGCCAAGAAAGAAATTACTCGCGGCTTGCGCAGACCGACAAAAGCAGGTACTTCCGCCTCCTGAGTTGCTGAGGTTAATATTTTCTTTGTTACTCCTTTTAAAGCTTCAATGATTTCGGTCATTTCGAATTCGAAGCCCACTTCCAACGATTTGTCGAATTCGTCAAGCACTAAGGTTTTGATTTCATCAGGATTAAACGACCTACGTCTGAGGTGATCAGCGACACGACCTGGAGTTCCTACCAATATTGCAGGAGCATGTTTTAAGGCTGTGCGATCCTTCGAAAATGGCCTTCCTCCGTACACTGCATTCGTTTTAAAGCCCGTACCCATTTCGCGGACAACCTGTTCAATTTGAATGGTTAATTCACGAGAAGGCGTTAAGATTAAGGCTTGCACCTCGGTGTTAGCTGGATCAAGCTCGGCAATTAATGGCAACAGAAAGGCAAGGGTTTTTCCCGTTCCTGTTGGTGAAAGCAACACTACCTCCCGTCCAGAATGAATAGCCGCTCTGGCTTCCTCCTGCATTGGATTAAGCTGTTCTATCTTTAATTTTTCTAAAATATTGCGCTGACTTTTAATCGATCCTGACATGCCGCAAAGGTAAGGCTTATTCCCTTGAGTTTTAATCCTTAAAATAGAATAATTTTTATTTATCCATATAGTTAATCCGCTGATAAACAAGATTTAAAAATGAGCTTCAATAGGTGCAATTTGAAATTTTTAAATATTCATACCTTCATGTCATCAAACCCCAAAAACCTGATTCCATGAAGCCCAAAAAATCCCTTAATTTAATCATGCTTATCCTCGCTGGGGAAGTGATTTTTTTCTTACCCTTTATGCTTCCGCGGATATTTAGGCCTACCCTACTTTCCACGTTAAACATTACCAACCTTGAACTTGGCGGATGCTTTTCACTTTATGGGATTATTGCCATGGTGAGTTATTTCTTTGGTGGTCCGTTGGCCGATAAGTTTAAGACTGGTCACCTTATTGGATGGGCGTTGATACTTACTGGGCTTGGTGGTGTTGCGCTTTTTTTCTCGCCTTCCCTACCTACACTTTTCGCAGTTTACGGCTATTGGGGATTCACCACAATTTTCTTGTTTTGGGCGGCTTTAATTAAGGCAACCAGGATATGGGGAGGTGATAATCTTCAAGGAAAAGCCTTTGGGTTATTGGAAGGCGGAAGAGGAGCCACCGCGGCAATTGTGGGAGCTTTGGCGGTGGCGTTTTTCGCGAATAGCATCTCCAATGCCGAATCTAATTCTTACCTGCACGTAGTGCTTTACTCCTCCTTTTTTACAATGTTTATTGGAGTTTTGGCGTTGGTAATTTTCGGCGAAAGCCAGACTGTAACAAAGAAAAACGACCTTACTTTAAGTCAGATAAAATCTCTTTTACTCCATAAAGGAATTTGGTTTCAAGCCATTATCATTATTTGTGCTTACGTAGGCTACAAAAGCACCGACGATTTATCGCTATACGCGAATCAAGTGCTCAATTTTAACGAAGTCGACAGCGCGCGGATTGGCTCCACAGCACTTTGGCTAAGGCCTCTTTTTGCAATTCTTGCAGGCTACCTCGCCGATAAATTTGATGGACTTAACATCATAAAACTATGTTTTGTTGTAATGATTTTGGGTGCCTGCCTTATTTTTACAGGAACATTTGAATCAATAATTGTGCTTTCACTTGTGAATATGGCGGCAATGCTTACGGGAGTTTATGGCTTGCGTGGCGTTTATTTTGCGGTGATGAAAGATTCCAAGGTGCCATTGGCATTAACTGGAACCGCTGTGGGATTAATGTCGGTGATTGGATATACGCCCGATGTGTTTATGAGCCCGTTGATGGGTGTGCTATTAGACAATTACCCTGGTGCCGAAGGGCATAGATATTTGTTTTTAGTGTGCGGATTATTTGGCTCCCTTGGATTTTTGGCAACTCAATTATTAAAACGGAATAGTAACCCAGCGGATTAACAACAGGATTTATCTTGCTGAATTGGTGGACAAGGAACCGTCCCGTAGGAGCAATACACACAGCAATCACCTTTTAAAGGTTTGGATACCGTTTTGCAATTATCGCACTCGTAAAAATACTGACAAGCGTCGGTAGGCATTTCTTCCATTTTTTTCTGCCCACATTCTGGGCAAGTTATTTCTGACTTTAATTCTACCATTATTAATTTTCTTTTAAAATAGTTACTTCATATCCGGTCAACTTAATGGCCTCAATAATTTCGGCATCATTGGTTTTAGTTCCATCGTATTGAACGATAGCACTTCCCTTTTCAAACGATGCTTTTGAGCTCACAATTCCTGATAACTTATTCACTTCTTGATTCACATGGGCCTCACATCCGCCGCACGTCATTCCAACTATTTCAAATTGCGCAGTTTTCAAATCTGATTCGCTTAAGATTACCACGTTTTTCTTAGTACTTGGGTAAAAAACCTCCGAATAATGAGGGAATGCTAGCATAACGATTGCAAAAACCGACACTAAACCTAAAAACAGTTTTGATTGGATGAATTTCTCTTTTTCAGGCGGATCGCATTCACAGTCAACATCACTTTTGGGTTTTAACTTTTGGTACCAAGCAAATCCAAGGACCAAAATAGTCAAACCTATTAAATACGGCCTAAATGGCTCAACCCAAGAAAAACTTGCAGCTGCACCACTGGCACCAGCTATAAGGGCTAATAAAGGAGTAATACAACACAACGACGCTGTTATTGCAGTAAGAATTCCTGCACCCATTAATTTATTGTCATTTTTCATAGGACCATTGGGGATTTATCGCTTTCCAAAATCTCGAAAAACGGATTTAACAATTCTTTATACGTTGAAGAAAGTGAGTAGAAAATCGTTTGTCCATCCCTTTGAGTTTGGATAAGATTACGATCCTTCATCTTTCTTAAATGCTGAGACACGGCCGAAACGTTCATGGAGAGCACATCGCTTAAATCGCAGACACATAAACTTTCTTCCTGATTAAGGAGGAATAAAATCTTCATTCTTACATTATTCCCAACCAAGGAAAGTCCATTTACTAAGTGGTCAAAAGATTCTTCTAACTCACTTAAGGTGTTTTTACAACGATTTAATTGGGCTATGTCGGCCTCTTTTCGAATGCAAGTATCAATGCTCATATTTCAAATATACGATAATATAGTATTTAAGCAAATGCTTAAATACTAAAACAAAAAGAAAGCCAACTAAACTGTCGGCTTGATTTTACTTTTTAAGTAAACGCTTCAAAGTGCCACAACACTCCAGAAGGATCGTGCAAAAAGCATTCTCTAACCCAATCAAACGATTTTATTTCGTCAAGGGTGATAAAATTAGAAAATCCGTGGGTTACGCCTTGATAATTTTTCAGAAAATCCATGATGGCTTTGTACTTATCGAGCTTTGTCTATGCTACAATTTTTTTCCAATCTTCAAGAAAATTTCCGGTATTCTTTAATAATCCTTCCTCCATCTTGTTTTACTTTTCTTCAGGGTAATTTGGATTGCTTTTTCTTTTACGAATCGTATAAAGGTAAAAACTTTCGACTTTTTCTCGTGCCCAAGGGGTTTGTCGAAGAAATTTTAAGCTTGAGTTTATGGTAGGGTTAAAATTAAAGCTGTTAATCTTCACACGGTCACCCAGCTCTTGCCATCCGTAGATATCCACAAGAAAAGTCACCAAATCCTTTAATTTTACCCCATGCAGGGGATTATTCTTTTGCTCTTGAACAGGTTGTTCTTGTTCAGGTTGCTCCTGTTCGGATTTCTCCTGTTCAGGTTGCTCTAACTTGGGTTGTTCTTGCTCGGGTTTTTCTTCGTTATTCTCCATTACGGTTATCCTTTTAACTCTTCAATATCACTTCTATAATCCAATTGAAAATCTTCGTCTAATTTCTCTACGGTCTTTTCAATAAGCTCCACCTGCTTTTCAAACAAGTTGATAAGCACAGTATTATAACTTATAGACGGACTAAAATCCCTTAGCTTCTGGCAGAAATAAATCAACAGCTCTGCCTGAGTAGTTTTCTTTTGGGAGTATCTTATGTACTTTTTTGTCGCCCTCAAAATCTTCCTTACGGATTTCTTGATAAAGAAAAAACTTGTCGTATTTATTTCGGCGAAAGCCTGATCCATCTCTACTTTTACGCTTTTAATAAATCCATTTTCATCGTCTGCTTCGTAAAGCAAATAGGTAAGCAGCTCCTTGTTTTCTTTTTTAAACTTTGAAAGCCGCAACGTGAGTTCGACCAGCTCCTTGGGAGGTTTGGTCAATAGTTCTTTCTTAATTTGAGTTACCGTTGCGGTTTTCATCCTTATAATTTCTTTGAAAATAGCCCTTTACGGAAGGAAATAACCTTGTCTTTCACCTGTGGAACACGCAGCAGAAATCCAATTCCTACCACAACTGCAAAACCTACCCACGATTTATCCAAAATGGCGACGTGAACAAGCGTCAAAAACAATGCGATATATACCAGCTTATGCATCCGTTTCCAAGCTCCCTTAAGCTTTCTGATAGCTTTACGGTTTGAAGTAAGCATCATGGGGATCAATATGAGCAGCGCTACAAAACCCGCTACAAAATTGAACTGGGTGAAAATCTTGGCCATCCCCTCATCTTGAATAAAGAAAAAAACGTGCAGCACACTGTACCATCCGCAAAGGAGACCCATCGCTTGGCGGACAAAAATATTGGTCATTCCAAAAAGGATGAAAATTGGCGTTAGTGTTAATACGGAAACCATCCATAAAATTGCCAATTCCCCCGTTTCGTGGATAAGCCAATGGAGTCGGTTTCGCCCCTCAGCGTTGGTGTATGAAATACTAAATCCGTCAGAAAAATCGACGGAAATAACACTTAGGATCATTAACATTGGCATTAATCCAATGATTAGGGTAATCACCCAGCCGTAATTGCGCTTTAATCGTTTCCACATGTTATTTATTTTTTATCTCCGTAAGTAGGGTGCGGATGTCTTTCAGCACCTCAGGCGTTGATTCGTCCTTACTCTGGCCATGAGATTTCATATCATCTCGCTGTGCCATCACCTTATTTTTAAACTCTTCGGCCTTGATAATCCCTACCAAGGTCATATCACTTCCAGTGCTGTTGCTGTGGCCTGCTGTTTCTGTTTTCAAGGGGTATTGTCTTTTCTACCTTAAAAAAAACGCCTTTTTTAAACTGTAAATGCCTTGTGGCAAGCTTGCAGTGAAGATTCTCATAGTATCTCCTGGAAAAGTACTGACCCAGTCCAAGGCACCAAATTAACAATAATGGGATTCCAAAAACAGTAATGGCTATTATCATCACTCCCACCCAAAAGATGTAGGATTTTATGCGCGGATTAAACTCGGCCTGTTGAATTAATGTGACAGAAGCAGACATGTTTAAGAGTTAAATGCTAAACTAAAATTAGTCCTGATTCTCTCAAAACCCCTACTGGCTTAGAAAACCAAAAGAGCTCGAAATCCTCAAAACCTCCCTCAAAATGGGTTTTTAATTCTGAAAAAGAAAACGATTTCTCATTCTTTGGTGAAAGTTTTGGCAGCATCTCCACCAACCATTGTCCGTGATCGAGGTCGAGAGTGATTTCGAAGGTTCCCACATTGTCGTGAAAGACCAGCTCCATCAGGCTCCAAGTATCCCCGCGCTTGGTCTTTGTCTTTTCAAAAATCTCTGGTTCTCCACCAAGCCAGTACACTTTACCGTTCGCCTTCACCGAAAAATCTTCGTCGACGGCCTCCAGGGAATCCTGAATAAAGTGAGGTTCTACCTTGGTCTTGGGGACTTTAAATTCAAACCATTCGTCCAAGGGGAAGTCGAAGCAGATGCCGTGCATGTAGTTGAACAACGACTTTTTCAAGCCGAAACTAAACTTGCCGTGATCTATGCCTGTTTTATCTTTAAATTCAATATCGTTGTTGGCAAAGGTGATTTCCTTGAGTTGTGGTGTAACCCCGAATTCCTCAGGATTCAATCCTACCGGACTATGCGCGGTAAGTGCAAACTGGTGCCAAAAGCCCGACTGCATCGTTCCTAACTCAAACATCTGCCGTACCATCTCCAAACTGTCAATGGTTTCTTGTGTGGTTTGCGTAGGGTAGCCATACATCAGGTAAGCATGGACCATAATCCCCGCTTCGGTAAAATCGTGAGTCACACGTGCCACCTGCTCTACTGTTACACCCTTGTCTATGAGCTTAAGCAGACGATCAGAAGCGACTTCAAGACCACCAGAAATTGCCACACAACCCGAAGACTTGAGCAGCATGCACAGGTCGCTAGTAAAACTCTTCTCAAAGCGTATGTTAGCCCACCAGGTGATGGTAATGTCGCGCTTGATTATTTCCAAGGCGAAGGCCTTCATGAGGGCTGGCGGTGCGGCTTCGTCTACAAAGTGAAAACCACGCTCCCCCGTTTTTTCAATAAGCTCCTCTACCCTATCTGCCAAGAGCATTGCCGTGGCAGGCTCATAAACCTTAATGTAGTCCAGGGAAATATCGCAGAAAGTACATTTACCCCAATAGCAACCATGCGCCATGGTAAGCTTGTTCCAGCGGCCGTCGCTCCACAGACTGTGCATAGGATTGGCAATCTCAATTACTGAGATGTAGCTGTCGAGCCTAAGATCTGAGTAGTCTGGCGTACCTACTTGAGCTTGCTTATAATCGGGTTGGATGCTAGAGTTATCATACACCACCGTACCATTTTCACGGAAAAACGTTCGTTTTAATTTTCCGAAATGCGGATTATCCCCACTCGGACTTACCACATTTGAATGCAACACTTCGAGCGGTGTTTCACCATCGTCGAGTGTGATGTAATCGAAAAATTCAAACACCCTTGGGTCAGAGATTGACCTTAACTCGGTGTTTGGAAATCCTCCACCCATGGAAATCACAACTCCTGGGTAATTCTTTTTTATTTGCTGGGCACATCTAAAAGAACTATAAAGATTCCCGGGAAAGGGAATGGAAATACACACCATCTTTGGCTTCGCGATTTCCATTTTTTCCTCAAGAATCTTTAAAGTAATCTTATCTATAAAAGTAAGGGGCTGACTTAACGCCAAGTGCAACTCATCGAAGGAATTAGCACTACGACCCAACCTCTCTGCATATCGGCTAAAGCCAAAATTTTCATCAATACATTCTACGATAAAGTCAGATAGGTCTTCAAGGAAAAGCGTGGCAAGATGCTTGGCTTTGTCCTGATTCCCCATGAGCCCAAAAGCCCAGTCCATATCATCGAGCTGGTCAAAACGCGAGGCTTTGGGCAGAAAATTATCTGTGCAGATTTGCCTTGCAAGTGTTTGATTTTCCCCTTGTAAGAAACCTATCACCTGATCTATAACCTTTAAATAATTCTCTCTTAGGGCATAAATCCGTGCGGCATTCTCACTTTGTATACGCTCTTCGGCGGAAGCCAGGGCAAAAATCTTCTTAAGCTGTTTCTGCGAAAGCAATTCCAAGATCACCTCAATCCCAAGGTCAGCTTGAAAAGCTGAAATACCCTTTGTGTTAAAGAACCCCTTTAGGTAGGCCGTGGCCGGATAAGGGGTGTTTAACTGCGTAAAAGGTGCCGTGAGGAGGAGGATGTCTTTCAAATCGTGAAATATTTGACTCCGATTAAGTTAAAAATTAATCTTGAGTTTTATGAACTGAATTCAGGTGATTAGCAGTTTTCACACCCATGGAAAAGCACGCCTGAAGCAAGTACCCGCCCGTTGGAGCATTCCAATCGGACATCTCACCAATGCAGAAAATGTTCTTATGATTTTTAAGCTCGAAGTTTTCAGTTAGCTCTCCTAAATCTATACCACCCGTTGTTGAAATCGCCTCATTTAAATCGGCAGCGGCAGTTAATTTCATTGGGAATGCCTTGATTTTCTTAGCCAGTTTTTCTGGATTTAAGTAATCGTCTTTTGGTACGAAATTAAACAGTAAATCTACCTGTACATCACTTAATTTAAGTGCTTTACGCAGAAGATATGTAATGCTTTTCTTTCCACCTTCAAGCTTTTGAATCACTTCTTCCAAAGTAAACATTGGCTTAAAATCAAGGTGAATTGTACAGCTTTTCATACTGTCGAAGTAGGGTTGAATTTGCGGACTCATTGCATAAAGTGCGTTTCCTTCAATCCCGAAACTAGTGATAACCGCTTCTCCTTTTTGGGAATTCCCTTCACACGTAATGGTGATATTTTTTAGCGGTTTTCCGGCGTTATCTTTTGTGAATTGCTCACTCCACTCCACTTTATATGCGCAGTTTGCAGGTTTGAACCAGTTTGTCTTAACCGACTTTTCGGTGAATCGCTTCAACCAATGTCCGTTAGATCCTGTAACCTTCCAGCTTCCACCACCCATCGCGAAAATTTGGATGTCTGATTTTACAGATTCACCATCTTCAAAAGTCAGCTCCTCGTTTGCCCAGCCCGTCCATTTTTTGTTGTAGTGGATGGTTACGCCTTGACTTTCCATCTTGGCAATCATCACCTGCAGCACTTCGATAGGCTTGATTTGTTTTTCAGGGTAAATCCTGTTTGACGAACCCGCAAACGTAGGGATTTTCATATCGGCTAAAAACCCTCTAAGAGCGTCGTTATCAAAGGCCAACAAAGCCTCCTTTGTAAAGCTCGCTGGCGTGAATCGCTCCACAAATGGCGTCATTTCTTCGCCATGAGTTAAGTTGAACCCGCCTTTTCCAGCGACTAAAAACTTTCTTCCTAACGTCTTATTCTGTTCGAAAAGATGAACATCAAAAAGATTTTCATCTAAATTGATTGCAGCCATGATTGCTGCTGGTCCACCACCTATTATGGTTACTTTTTTCTTCATCTTATCTTTTAAAACCCGTGAAGATTAATTTCTTCGGTAGGTATTGTTTCCACTTCTTTTTTCATCTTTTTCTGGATGATTTTAAAGTGATGTTCTTCTTCTGGAGTAATTAAGGAAATCGCCTCTCCCATTGCTTCTGCACGCCCGGTTCTTCCGATACGGTGCACGTAATCTTTTGGCGAACGTGGCAATTCATAGTTTATCACATTCGGTAATTCTTCAATGTCGATTCCACGGGAAAGCAAATCGGTAGCGACTAACACGCGTAGTTGTCCGCGCTTAAATGCATCCAGGTAATCCCGACGAGCACCTTGACTCTTCTTGGAGTGCATGGCTTGTGCATCGATTCCATTTTTACGGAGTTTGTCGGCTATATTATCGGCCTTGTAGGTAGAACTGGCAAAGATAAGCACTTGCTTTAAATCGTGTTTCTTAATCAGGTAGCGCAAGAACGGCCCTTTTCTCTCCTCACTTACGTGGTAGGCAGTTTGCTTGATCAAGTCGATATTATCCTCCTCTTCGGCGATTTTCACCACCTCGGGGTTGTTGAGGATAAGCTGAGTTATATTATTTACATCCTTGCTCAGCGTGGCTGAAAACAGGAGATTTTGACGTTTTTTAGGCAGAAGCGCAAAAATGCGATTCATTTCTTCCTTAAAACCCAGGTTAAGCATCTTATCGGCCTCGTCGAGCACCAAGGTTTCTATCTCGCCTAAGTGTACTGCTTTATGTTCAACAAGCTCTAGAAGTCGGCCGGGAGTAGCCACAAGGATGTTCACACCAAACATCCCCTTCATTTGCGGATTGATAGACACGCCACCAAACACAGCCATCGGCTTTAGCTTTACAGGAAGCGTACCCGAAAAATCTTTTATCACCTCCAGCACCTGCGCCGCCAATTCTCTGGTTGGCACCACGATTAAGGCATTTACAAAGCGGTTTTTAAGCTCTTTTTTCTTTTGAAGATTGGTAAGGATAGGAAGCACATAACTCGCCGTCTTCCCCGAACCCGTTTTAGCAATCCCCAGGACGTCCTTCCCTTGAATTACCGCGGGAATGGTAAGCTCTTGAATGGGAAAAGGCTTGGAATAATTTTGTTGAGCTAGGGACTCAAGAATTGCAGGGTGAAGACCTAAGGACGAAAAAGGCATGAATTGATTTTTGTGTGCCGCAAAGGTACTTCAAATATATCTTTTCCTTATTGCAAAGGGCTATTCTTGGTCCTTTTTAAAGGTGCGTTGCTTGAAAAACAGAAACAAGGCGAAGGAAATTAACACCGCAATGTTTGCCGATGTCCCCAAGGCACCCCCAAAACCCTGAAAGAAGAAGCTGGTATTAATGAAGATGAGGGAAAATAAAAATCCACCCAAAGCAAGAAAACGGTAATTCGAAAGCACCTTCGGACTTACCATTCCTAGGAACGATGCCCCGAAAAAAACTATGGGGATTACCTTCGTAAGCTCGGGAGAAAGCAAAGTATCGAAGAAATTGAAAAACAAAGCCACGATTAAGCTCAGCAACGCCGACGCCCTCACGGGACCCATTTTGAGTGTAGTACTTGCGTAGAAAGTCGAGCTTGCCGCGATGACTGCTGTAAAGATGATAATTACATTTTCCATAGCCCTACCCTATTAAAAACGTTAAAAGTGCAAACACTACCACCCCACCAAAGGCGATGGTTCCCAACTTACCACCGAAGCCCGGAAAAAGATTTTTCGCCAGCACAAAGATTACTCCTGCCGCCAGCGAAGCAACCAAAACCGCCAAGTAACTATTCAACACCGTAGTCGCCGACATCCCCACAAAAGCCCCACAATACATTGCCGTAGGCATGGAAGTCAGCCGTTTCAATTTCTTAAAAAGCTGCGGAACAAAAGAGCCAATCAGCCCCACCACCGCCGCGCCAATCACGGGACCCCACCCAAGGCGTACGCTAAGGAAATAAGTGTACAATCCGCCCATCACCACAAACAGCACATCAAACACATCCTGCTCACTAAACACCAATGCTAATTTCGGCAGTCTGCGGTAGGCATAGACTAATGCAATGATAAAAGCGGTGAGCATTCCAATTATGAAGGGATCACGCAGATTTTCATAACCAATGGCACCTAGGAATATTAGGTGGAGGGGGATAATAATAAAAATGGAAGTGGCTTTATCGAGGTGGAGCATTGGGTGATTATTTTAAATAAAATTTGTATCGGTAAGTAATTTAATAAAAGGAAAGTATCAAGAAAATTCTCTTTCACCTCTTTTTGAATTGCCGCATATTTTGCGACAGTTGCTTCTTTATTTTACCGCTCAAGTTATATTACGTTTAAATTTTCCTAAATAACGTCTTCTTTTTTAAATCTGTTTGATGTTTACTTTCATAATAAATTACATGTTGCAAAGGGTTCTCGCTAATCAGGGAAGTGCAGCTTTTCGCAAAACTTTAGCTATAATTCAATCGGCAGTTCACTATTTCCCCATTCCAACCAAGAGCCATCATAATTAAAGATATTTTGGTAGCCTAACATTTCATACAAGACAAAAGTAACGCACGCTGAGCGCACTCCAGATTGGCAATACAAAATTAGGTTGTCATTTTGAGACACATTGATCGCTTGAAGTTTTTGTGCGATAGTGGCACTATCTTCAAAAGTACCGTCGTCGTTCCCACCAATACCCACAACTTCTGACCAATCAAACCTAACAGCAGTGGGAATATGTCCGCCGCGTTTAACGTTTCCTTTTTTTACAATTCCCTCGTATTCTTTAATAGTTCTTGAATCCAAGAGAAAGCCCTTTTTTGTTAGGTGATTTTTCACATCCTCGATGTCGGCGGAAAGTTTAGGGTCAAGCTCTTTTAATTTTACATCCCCTTTTGCTGGCGTGGCTATCAGAGCGTCGGTCGGGAAATTTAATTTCTTCCAACGGAGGTAGCTCCCATCCATTATCCTTAAATTTTCAAAGCCGTATTGCTTAAGAATCCACCATAGGCGGCAAGCGTTGGAGTTGCCCTTTCCATCATAAAGGATAAGGGTATCATCAGCCTTTATCCCCCAGCTTTGAAGGAGGGTTTCCATTTGGGCTTTATCGCCCATTATTCCTTTCACCTCATTGCTTAGATCTTCATAATCGGGTCTCCAGGTATTTATCGCTCCAGGGATATGGTTCGCCATAAAATCCTTCTCCTTGCGGACATCAATAATCACGTAGCCCGGCGAACTCTCTTGAACAATTTTCAAGGTGTTTTCGCAGGAGATTAATTTCCCTTCGGGAAGAATAATTTCACGCTTTTGTGGCTGTGAATTGCAAGCGACAAATAGAGTAAGTGAAAGGATTATCGGTAGGAATTTCATGGTTAGGCAATTTGCTGCAATTTCGGAAAATAAACTAATATAAGAAGTGAGCACCGATTACAGAGCGATAAGGAGAACGATTTTAAATAGAGAATAGTTAGTAGTTAGTTTGAAAGCAATTGATTTTTAAAGAAATTAGTGGGAAACGATGGGCCAAAAACTATGAGCTATGAGTCATTTTACCTCGTTCAAAAACGAAATCCTCTCTATTGGTAACCGGCCTATTAGAAAATTGAAATTTGGCCAAATAATTTTGCGCGAGGGGTTTGCGATTATGCCCGCGAAGAAGAAGAGTACGGTTAGGTAATCTTAGCGAAATGGCGCAGATAAACTTGTTTAATACTGAAAACTTATTGCCCTTAGGGCACTGGGCAGAAAATTAGTTGTCGCCAAATGAAAATTTTGTAATAAGACTTGATGGTTCGAGTGACCTCACCACAGCGCTTTTTGTTTCTTTTGGTTCAAGCCAAAAGAAAAGAATCATCTTGAGAAACAAAATCTCATTTTACCAAAATCCAATAAAAACCCTATGAAATAGCCTTGAACCTTGAATTTATCTCATTCTAAAACTTACCCCTAGATTCAAGCCAAAAAACAAAGAAACATTTTGGAATCCATTCCTCATTTGCCCTACTATTTGTACCTTAAGTTTTTAATAAATTTTATTGCTAGGGAATCAAAATTTCCCTTCGGCGAAAGCCAAAAACTTTTAAATGAACTAAACAAAAAATAAAAATGAGCGGAACACAAAATGGGAAATGCCCCGTGATGCACGGTGGGAATACTGAAAATCATAATAATGTAATGGAATGGTGGCCCAAAGCGCTAAACCTAGATATTCTGCATCAGCACGACACTAAAACCAATCCCCTTGGCGATGATTTCAACTATGCCGAGGAGTTCAAAAAACTAAATCTCGAAGCTCTTAAATCCGACCTTAAAGCCCTAATGACCGACAGCAAACCGTGGTGGCCAGCCGACTGGGGCCATTATGGCGGATTGATGATTCGAATGGCATGGCATGCCGCAGGGACCTACCGCGTGGCTGATGGCCGTGGAGGGAGCAATACAGGAAATCAACGTTTCGCCCCGCTCAACAGCTGGCCCGACAATGCCAACCTGGACAAGGCACGTCGTCTCCTTTGGCCTATAAAACAGAAATACGGAAATAAAATCTCCTGGGCCGACCTCATCATTCTTGCCGGAAATATGGCCTACGAATCAATGGGTTTTAAAACTTATGGCTTTGCTGGAGGACGTGAAGACATTTGGCACCCTGAGAAGGATATTTATTGGGGTCAAGAGAAAGAATGGCTTGGGAAAGACCGCTACGAAACTGCGGGGGATAGCGAATCTTTGGACAATCCGCTTGCAGCAGTGCAAATGGGCCTAATCTACGTGAATCCTGAGGGAGTAGATGGGAAGCCAGACCCTATGCGCACCGCACAGGATGTCCGCACTACCTTCAAACGTATGGCGATGAACGATGAAGAAACCGTGGCCTTAACAGCTGGCGGACATACAGTGGGGAAAGCCCATGGAAATGGGGATGACGGTATTTTGGGTGAGAGTCCGGAAGGTGCTGAGGTACATGATCAAGGGTTTGGCTGGATCAACCCTACCCGTAAAGGAAACGCCGAAGACACCGTAACCAGTGGCTTGGAAGGTGCATGGACTACCACTCCCGACAAATGGAACCACACCTACTTCCACCTTTTGCTAAACCATGAGTGGGAAGTAAGGAAAAGTCCGGCTGGGGCCAATCAATGGGAACCCGTGAGCATCAAGGAAGAAGATAAACCTTTTGATGCCCATATTTCTGGAAAGCGCCAAAACCCCATAATGACTGATGCCGACATGGCGATGAAGGTAGATCCTGAGTATCGTAAAATTTCAGAACGATTTATGAAGGATCCTGAATATTTTGCAAAAACATTTGCTAAGGCTTGGTTTAAACTAACGCATCGTGACCTCGGCCCAAAAAGCCGCTATCTAGGAGCTGATTCACCAAAAGAAGATCTTCTTTGGCAAGACCCTATTCCTACTGGTGACGCTTCACTTTCCTCGGCTGATATCGAAAAACTAAAAGGTGAATTGTTGAGCTGCGGACTTTCGCATACAGAATTAATTAATACCGCTTGGGACAGCGCGCGCACTTTCAGAAGTTCCGATTTTAGAGGTGGCGCCAATGGTGCAAGAATTCGCCTAGCTCCTCAAAAAGATTGGGAAGCTAACGAGCCTGAACGTCTAAAGAAGGTTCTTGACAAACTTTCCGAAATTCAATCCAACTTTGGCAAGAAAGTAAGCATGGCCGACCTCATAGTTTTAGGAGGTACTGCCGCTGTCGAAAAGGCCGCACACGAAGGAGGAGTAAACGTTAACGCTCCCTTCACTGCTGGCCGTGGCGATGCCAGTCAAGAAATGACCGATGCGGAATCTTTTGAAGTGCTGGAGCCTATCCACGATGGTTTTAGAAATTACCAAAAGAAACATTTTAGCGTAACACCAGAAGAACTCCTTCTGGACCGCACCCAACTTATGGGACTCACCGCACCAGAAATGACCGTGTTGGTAGGCGGAATGCGGACTTTAGGAACTAATTATGGGGACAAAAAACATGGCGTGTTAACCCAAAAAGAAGGTGTGCTAAGCAACGATTTCTTCATGAACCTTACCGATATGAACAATTCATGGAAGCCCACAGGACAAAATTCCTACGACATCATCGAGCGCGCCACAAGCACTACCAAATGGACTGCCTCACGTGTTGATCTTGTTTTTGGTTCAAATTCCATTCTACGTGCTTACGCAGAATTCTACGCCCAGGACGACAATAAAGAAAGATTCGTCAAGGATTTTGTTAAAGTCTGGACCAAAGTCATGAACGCCGACAGGTTTGATTTGAACTAAATTTGAAACTTAATTTTAAAATAAAAAGCGACCCAAATTGGGTCGCTTTTTTTGTTTGAATGTTAAGCCTTTATGGCTATGAATTATGAGCCAGGTATTTTAAGTCATGAACTTTTGAGTTTGCTTGCCTTTGGGTTTTAAAAAGGGGTTGGAATGTTATTTACTAATGGCCAAAATTGGTTAATCATTGTATTTCCCATGGCTGTCTATTGCCTGTTTCATATGCGCTAAATGATGATTTGAATGCCAAGCGTACATCCCAATATTCTCAGCAAGGGAAATCCTGTTTTCATGATCCGGGTGGATAAATTCACGTTTTAATTGCTCAGGACTTAATGATTTTAAAAGTATCCCTAGTCGAGCATGAACTCCCTCAAGGATTTTTAGTGATTTCTTTATATCAATTTCCAAGGAATCAGGCAATTCTGCCCAAAGCGCTTCTTCATAAGGTTTAATAGTAGGTACATCCTCGGTAAGTGCGAGCTTAAAGCGGATAAGTGCATTCATATGACTGTCGGCGCAGTGATGCACCAATTGCTGAATATTCCATCCCTCAGGGCGGTATTTCCAATGCAATTCCTCAAGTGAGAGGCCAGTAACTATATGATCGACATTATGGGGAAAGCTTTGGATGTCATTTATCCAGGTTGATAAATACCGTGGGGTGATTACTTCAGGCTTGGAAAATTTACCGATTGGGAATTTCAATGAAAATAATTCTTT
>JBLIKP010000058.1:0-15443 GCA_047635375.1 Sphingobacteriales bacterium
ATCTCTTGTTTTTGGCTTTCAAGATCGTCTTCGATAAGTATTTTGTGAGATACTACAACGTTTTTGAATTCGTGGTTGATTTTTACCACTTTGAATTCCATAGTCTTACCTACGTAAGCATCGTAATCACGGATAGGCTTGATGTCGATTTGTGATCCTGGAAGGAAAGCTTCCACACCATTTACATCAACAATAAGTCCACCTTTAGTACGGCTCTTAACGAAACCGTTAATGATCTTATCTTCTTCAAGAGCAGAGTTGATGTTATCCCAAGAACGTTGGATTTTAGCACGCTTACGTGATAAAACTAATTGTCCTAGTTTATCTTCTTGCTCTTCTACTAATACTTCAACTTCGTCACCCATTTTTAAGTCTGGAGTGTCGCGGAATTCGTTAGTAGGAACCATTCCGTCAGATTTGAATCCGATGTTTAAAACAACATCTTTATCACCAACAGAAACTACAATACCCTTTACAATATCTCCTTTATTAGGAGTAGTTACTGTGTCAGAGTAAAGGTTTTGCATTTTTGTAACTTCATCCCTAGTGTATTCACCAAAGTTAGCTTCATCAGCTTCCCAGTCGAAAGTTTCGGTTGGAGTTACAAAATCTAAGATTTCTTTTTCTGATTTTTCAGCTTTTACTTCTTCCTTAACGGGAGCAGCTGTTTCAGTTGCAGCTACAGGAGTAGCAGTTTCAGTAGCTTCTACAGGAGTAGTAGCATTTTCTTCTTTTTCTTCTTTCACGATAGAAATTCCGGCTGTTATTGGCTTGTGACCTCAAACTTGTCCCTAGTCGGGGTAGGGGTTAGTATGCGTTAATCCAATTGAGATTTTCCCAATCGGAGTGCAAATATAGGGTTTTTTCGTGAAAAATTCAATCTAAAGGGGATAAAATGGGTTAATGAAATAGGTGTAACGGGTTAAGCATAAGTAGACATAGTTTTAGCTGCCTATTTACCTTCCACAAGAGCAACCACAAAGTCCATTTGCTCTTCGCGTGTCATTTTACTATTGTCTAAGACAACTGCGTCATGGGCCTCTTTAAGCGGACTTTCCTTCCTGGTTGAATCGAGGTGGTCGCGGTGTTTTAGATTTTCTAATACTTCATCCAAAGTAATGTCGTCCCCTTTTTTTATTAATTCGTCATATCTACGCTGTGCGCGGATTTCTTCGCTGGCGGTGACAAAAAGCTTAAGCTGTGCCTTTGGAAAAACCACTGTACCTATGTCTCGTCCATCAAGAACCACACTGGTTTTTTGACTCATCTTTCTTTGGAGATCAACCAATTTATCGCGGACAGGCTTTAGCGCAGCTACCTCACTCACCTTGGAGCTTACGAGCATATTGCGGATGGATTTTTCTACGTTTTTTCCATTTAATAGGAGAGGGCTTATTCCATCATGGCTTGCCCCGAACTCAATAGTGATTTTGTCTAAAGCCTGTTTAACCTCACTATGGTTGTGAATGTTAACCTGGTGCTCTATAAAGTACAATGCAACGCCACGATACATGGCGCCAGTATCTAAATAAGTGAAACCTAGTTTTGAAGCTAATGCTCTGGCGATTGTGCTTTTCCCACAAGATGAATGTCCGTCGATTGCAATAATAAATGGGGTAGAGGTCATAAGGCAAAAATCAGTATTTCTAATCATATATAGGTAAATAATCTGTGTTTTTCTTGTTCTTGGACCTACCTGAAGTCAGGTATATTGTATTTATGTGATGTTAAATATTTTGAAAACATTACCTTTGCGGCTAATTACAATGAAATATTCTAAAACACTAGGGTTATCATATTTAAATTTTTTTTTAATGAAATTATTCTTCTCAATTATGGCGACCATGCTTGCATGGGGTGCTATAAACGCTCAAACAGTCCCATCGGCCCACGTATTAAGTGAGGGCAAAATCGAATTTAATTTTTTAGATTTTGGCGAAAATCAATCTAATTACTTTCCTCACATGCAAGGATGGTCTTCAGATTCAAATCTTTTTGCTGCCGACGGGCAAAATCTTTCAGGAGATTTGGCAATTAACGGTGATTGGCCGTTAGATGTTGCACCTGCAAGTACAGCTAATCATATTCAAAACGCTTATGATGCAGCCGACCATAGAGGAATAAGAATTCAATCCTCCCAAAATAGATCACTTACAGCTTTACCAGCAGGGATTATGTTTCATTTAAACACTGAAAATATTGACTCAGCATTAATTTTTTATGACTTAGTGGGGTTTGTTGGTCAAGTACCTGGCTCTTTGCATTTATTATATAGAATTGGCAGCACAGGTGATTTTATTGAAATTCCTGAGGGAAGATATCGTGCTGCTACAGCTGGTGTATCTACAAGAGGTAGCTTTTCCTTTGGATTGCCGCCAGCAACCATGGGACACCCTTCCGTTCATTTTTTTATGGCGGTAACTAAGGAAGCTGCTAATTTTCCTAACGAGGCTCCTTTAAACTCAATAGGAGTAACATTCGAAATTGACAAAGTTGAATTTCTCCCAGTTAACCCAACTAACCCAGTACCTCATGTGTTAGGAAATGGACCATTGTTTTTTGACGGATTCGAGGATCCTAGCCAAACTGTTTATCCTAATTTTATGCAAGGATGGGTTGGCGAATCAATAGAGGCAGCCACTGGTGATGATTATCCGACCAATTTGATTCCTATTCTTGATTCAGATTTAATGCCAAATGGTACCGACAATGCAGTTAGTGGCGTGCATAATGAAGGTGATAATGGTGTAAGTATTAAAGCTGATCGTGATATTTCTACAAATCAATCACTGGCAATTGCTATTAATACTGTTGGTGTAACCGGAATAGATTTTTCATGGAAAGCCATTTCTACTTTTTCTACAGTAGATGGTAATTCAGTTGTTCAACTTCAATATCGTGTTGGTTCTGAAGGGGATTGGACGAACCTTGATGGTCATGATTACCTTAATTCAAGTGGGTCTGCTACTGCGGGTACAATGCAAAATTTCGGACCTACTCGATTACCAACAGAGTTGGAAAATCAAGAGGAAGTGCAATTCAGATGGTTCGCTTATTTAAACGGAGCTACCTTTAATGGGTCTAACAGAACCTCAATCGATAGTGTTTTAATTGCTACAGAAACAGCTGAAGGTCAACCACCAATTGCCGCATTCACCATTTCTAACGATGAGCCTGGTGCAGGGCAGATTGTAACCTTTACAAACCAATCGGCCGGAGAGCCCGATAGTTACCTTTGGAATTTTGGTGACGGAATTGATAGCACTTCAACCGAGACAAGCCCGTTTCACACGTACAGTGAAGGTGGTGAGTACATTGTTTCTCTAATTGCTACTAACGGATTTGGATCAGATACAGCTTACGATACTGTTTTAGTTTATCAAAACTTTGCGCCAACGGCTGAAGATGATGTTTCTTCAACTCCAAAAAATACTCCAGATACAATTCAGGTTGCATCAAACGATTTTGATGAAGAGAATAATATTAATCTATCCTCAGTAGCAGTGGTTTCGGAACCATCAAGTGGTGCTGTTGAACCACAAGGTGACGGTTCATTAATTTATATGCCAAATACTGATTTCGTTGGTGACGATGAGTTTACCTATGAAATTTGCGATTTAGATGGTTTATGTGATACAGCTCAGGTGACCATTAGAGTATTTGAAACTGGTGGTGGAAACTTTGCGCCAAGAGCAAAAAACGATGTAGCAACGACAGATCAAGATCTTGCTGTTAACGTGAAAGTTTTGGCAAACGATATTGATGTTGATGGTCAACTGGACGTGCAAACCTTGGCAGTTACTATCGATGCTACAAACGGTACAACCACTGTAAACGTGAGTGAATCAACAATTACCTTTACTCCAAATCAAGGATACAGTGGTGTTGATTCTTTCCAATACACAATTTGTGATGATGCCGATGAAACCTTGTGTGACTCTGCTTGGGTAACTGTAACAGTTAACAAAGTGGCGACAAGTGTAAATAGTAATGCGAATGCTGTAAAGGTTTATCCTAACCCAGCTTCAGATATGATAAATATTGAATTAACTGGAAGCGGAACTTCAACAGTCCGTATTTTCAATGTACTTGGTAAAACTGTTTATTCGACACAAACAAGTTTGAAATCATTCGCTATTGATGTAAATGACTTTACAAGTGGTGTTTATTTTCTTCAGGTTGAAAACAACTTAGGATTAAACCAAAAAACGGTGGTGATTAAATAAATTCCATAATATAAAAACCCAAAAACCCCGCCCCGTAAAACGGAGCGGGGTTTTTTTATGGATTTTTTTAAGCTTAGTTCTTCACTGCTTTTTTAATCTTCTTATCACCAATCCAAACTTTTTCGTTGGTTTCAAGATCGGTAAGTTCAAGATCTACTTGGTAGAAAACGATTTTGTTTCTTCCTTCTTTATCCACGATAGAACTCATCATACCGGTTAGGATGTAGTCGGCGCCTTTTTCCATACCAAACTTCTTCATAGTCTCTTTACTAGAATTGGTTTGTTGGTCTTCACGTTCTTCGCGCATTTGCTTTCTAAAGTCACCACCTTGAGCTACACTTACCATTCCTGAGTTTATGAATGCTTTCTCCATATCCTTGATGAAGGTTTCAGTTGGGATGATTTCGTGGGTGTTGTTTACCACTTCTCCAATAATTACAGTAGGAGCCTTGCTGTTTTCTTGTGCAAAATTCCCTCTCCATGGGCGTTGAAGGGCATCGGTTATCATTTCGTTGCTCACAAGTCGTGAGTCAGTGTCGTTCCAACGGCCGCTTAAATCTGTCTGCTCAGACGGATCTATGCGCTTTACTTTTTTAGTAAAGCATCCTGTGAAGGTGACGCCAACCACTAAAAGGCTTATAGGGATTAATCTCAGGTAGTTCATAATGCTTCGTTTAATTCAGGGTCTAAATTAGAATAAATCTGTTATTGTTAATTCATTTTGTCCTTTTGAGCTCAATTTTTTTTAAAGGTTTAACTTGATAAACATAATTATTTTTTCTTTTTTTAAAATCGGCAAATTTCAACAAGGAATTAAGGGCTTTATTGCTAATTTTGCAGATTAAATTTTAACAAGGGATATCTCCTTTTTAGACGTAAAACATGGCATTAGCAACGAAATATAACCCATTAGAAGTTGAAGATAAGTGGTACAAATATTGGCTAGACAATAAATTGTTTAAGTCGGTGCCGGATGAGCGTGAGGCTTATTCAGTAGTGATACCACCTCCAAACGTAACGGGTGTGCTTCACATGGGGCATATGCTTAATAACACATTACAAGATGTGCTTGTTCGTCGTGCTCGGATGTTAGGTAAAAACGCCTGTTGGGTTCCTGGAACTGACCACGCATCAATTGCTACCGAAGCAAAGGTTGTCGCTAAGCTTCGTGCAGAAGGAATTAAAAAAGGAGATTTAAGCCGTGAAGAATTCCTAAGCCACGCTTGGGATTGGAAGGAGAAATATGGTGGAATTATCCTTGAGCAGTTAAAGAAATTAGGAGCATCATGCGATTGGGACAGAACCAAGTTCACGATGGATCCAAAGCTTTCTGATGCCGTTCAAGAGGTTTTCATCGACTTACATAAAAAAGGATATATCTACCGCGGACTGCGCATGGTAAACTGGGATCCAGTTGGACTTACCGCTGTTTCTGATGAGGAAGTAATTCACCGCGAGATTCAAAGTAAACTTTACCATGTAAAATATGCTGTGGTAGGATCTAACGAAACCGTAACCATTGCTACTACACGTCCTGAAACCATTTTAGGAGACACCGCAGTGTGTGTTCATCCAGACGATGACAGGTACAAGCATCTTGTAGGTAAGAAGGTGATTGTGCCCATGGTAAACCGTGAGGTTCCCGTGATTGCAGATGAATATGTGGACATCGAATTCGGAACAGGTTGTTTGAAGATTACTCCAGCCCATGACGAAAATGATTATCACATCGGCGCTAAGCATAACCTAGAAACCATCGACATCCTGAATCCTGATGGAACAATGGCTGAGGCTGCTGGGTTTTTCATAGGTGAGGATCGCTTTATTGCAAGAAAGAAAATTGCCAAGAAGCTTAAGGCCCTGGATTTATTGATAAAAGAAGAGGAGTACACCAATAAAGTGGGCTTTTCTGAACGAACTGATGCAGTTATTGAACCTCGTTTGTCAAAGCAATGGTTCGTAAGTATGGAGAAGTTGGCCAAACCTGCACTGGATGCTGTGATGAACGACGACATTCTGCTTTTCCCGCCTAAATTCAAAAACACCTACCGTCACTGGATGGAAAATGTGAAAGACTGGTGTATTTCTCGCCAACTTTGGTGGGGGCAGCGGATTCCTGCTTTCTACTACGGTGATGGCGATGAAGAATACGTGGTTACCGCTTCCGCCGATGAGGCATTGGAGCTTGCAAAAGCAAAAACAGGAAATCAAAACTTAACAACTGCTGATTTAAAGCAAGACGACGATGTGATGGATACATGGTTCAGCTCTTGGCTGTGGCCGATATCTGTTTTCGACGGGTTTGATCCAGACAGCGAAGATTTTAAATACTACTACCCAACAAACGACCTTGTAACAGCCCCTGAAATCCTTTTCTTCTGGGTCGCGCGTATGATTATCGCCGGTTACGAGTATAAGGGTGAAATGCCGTTTAAAAACGTTTACCTGCACGGAATTGTCCGCGACAAGCAACGTCGTAAAATGAGTAAGTCGTTAGGAAATAGTCCTAATCCTCTTGACCTAATCGCCGAGTACGGTGCTGATGGAGTGAGGGTAGGAATGCTGCTTTGCGCACCAGCGGGTAATGATATCCTATACGACGACAGTTTGGTAGAGCAAGGGAGAAACTTTAGCAATAAGATTTGGAACGCCTACAGACTGATTGATGGATGGGAAGTGGATTCATCGTTGGAGAAAGACCATAGCATTGCGATAAACTGGTTTGAGAATAAATTCAACGAAGCCATGACCAAGGTTGAGGAGCAATTCTCTCAATTCAGAATTTCTGAGGCTTTAATGACCCTGTATAAGTTGGTTTGGGACGATTTCTGCTCGTGGTATTTAGAGATGGTTAAGCCACCTTACTTGGAGAAGATTGATGCAAAAACTTACGAGGCTACAAAAAGCTTTTTTGAGCGATTGATGCTTGCCTTGCACCCCATTATGCCTTTCATCACTGAAGAGCTATGGCAGAGCCTTGCGCCAAGAAAAGATGGTGAGAGTATAAGTGTTCTTGACTACCCTAAGCCAGCCACTTTTAACGAAGCAGAGCTAGCAGAGATGGACATTCTACTAGAAGTTGTGTCTCAGGTTAGGAATATCAGAAACAACCGTGGAATGAGCCCTAAAGTTCAAATTCCGCTTAAAATTAAAACCACAAACCAGGCTCTATATAAAAAAGGAGAGGAGCTTGTGGTTAAAATGGCGAATCTTGAAAGCCTTGAATTCACTGACGAAAAAGTATCAGGAGCGATAACCTTCATTATCAAAAACGATGAGTGTTTTGCAGAGTTGGAAGAAACCATCAACGTAGAGGAAGAACTTGCGAAGCTGAGTGATGAGTTAAAGCGTATGCAAGGTTTCCTATTCGGAGTTTCCAAAAAGCTTAGCAACGAGAAGTTTGTGAGTTTCGCACCTGATGCTGTTGTAGCCATGGGAAAGAAAAAACAAGCAGACGCAGTAGCTAAAATTAAGGCTTTAGAAGAAAATATCGCTGAGCTTAAAGGATAAAATTTACGGATTCCTCTTATGTAATTTGACTATTACATAAGAGGAAACTTCTTGTTTTTTAGTAGCTTAGGTGGGAATTTTACCTATGCGAAATAAACTCCTATTTGTAATCCTTTCTCTTTTACCTACCCTTGGCTTTTCTCAATGGGAGCAAGTGACTCATCCCGTTCTGTCTGGAGGTGAGGGTTCATTGTTTGAAAAAATCACCGATAACATCTTCGTCGTGCGTAGCCTTGATGGGGTTTTGTTTTTCACTAATGATCAAGGGAAAACCTGGACTACCAATAAAGATCAAAATTTAGCCAATAATCTTTTTTCCCCAAGAAAAATACTGGGATTTCAAGGTCGGCTTTTTGTTGTAGGGGGAAATTTAATTTATTCCGATAACGGCGGTGACTCTTGGATTACGGTTCCAAATTCAAATTTTGGAGGACTTTCTCTTTCTAATTTTTACAGGTACAAATCTGATTTGATTGCCAGGGCATTCAATAATAAATTTTATAGATCGGCCGACAAAGGAATAACCTGGAACGAGGTTTCGGATTTTCCCATTGAGCTTGTTCCCGCAATTGATGGCTCTTTTTACTATTCTTTCGACTTTTTCGATTTTATGCCTTTTGATCACCCTGGCTTACTTGTTGATTCCACAATAACGCTGCCCTTTACGCAAGGAAGAAGGTTTTTAACAGCCACGGATTCCCATATAATTGCCGTGAAATTCGACACTGACAGCCTTTGGAAGTATAATTTTTATTCTAAATCGGCCGAGTATATTCAATACGACTGGGGTTTTCAAGGGAAATTCAGTTCTATTTTTTCCTCCAATGGAAATATTTATGTGAATATTTCCGATTTCAACGGTAGTAAAGAAGAGTACCGGTTCTATGTGAGTAAAGATAAAGGACTTACCTACCAGAGGGTGGTGAACAGTGGAATTCAGCGAGAGGAAGTGATTAATTTATTCGATGTTCAAGACGGAGTTGTTTCTCATAGTGTTAAAGGAGTTTATTTTACAGACGATCTAAATGAATCGGAGAGTAGGAACTCAGGTCTTGCTATCGATTATATGCCAATCACCACAATGGGAAATAGGCTTATCGCAGCCCAACCCAATTCAAACATACAATTTTCTGATGACCAAGGTGAAACTTGGAAAGCGGCCAAAGGATTTGACCTATCAGACATAAATAGATTTAGTTCAATTTACAATGCTGGAAAATTCCTTTATGCAGTAACAAAGTCTCTTCGTTTTAATTATGATAAAGTATATGTAAGTAAGGATTCTGGAGAAACTTGGGTTGATATTTTTTACCCAGGTAACCGGAGATTTCAAGTAAGAGGTGTGGCAGGGAATGATATTTTTATCTCCATTTATGATTTCACGATTGCGGATAATGTGTATTATAAAAGCACTGTTGGTGGTGCTTTTTGGGATGAAATCACTGATGATTTACCCTTTTTAGATAATGGAACATGGTCGTTTTTCGGCGGAAGCCCAAAGCATTTTATTTATTCCGCTGGTAACGCTGAGCTTGGAATTTACCAATATGAACCCGCCATTGAAAACTATGATTTTGCCGATAATGGCTTTGGAAATGTCGAATTAGGGGTAAATGCAGGTGCCGCAGATAAAGGAGATACCGTGGTGGTAGGGATAGAATTCACGCAAACCGACGGAAATACTCCATTTATTTACATTAGAAAGGAGGGGAAATGGACGCGGAAAATGGTTGCCTCAAATTCCAACGCGCCTTGGTTTAAATTTAACATCGCCCCAGAAATGTATATTTCTGGCGGACTTTGGTTCATCAAGCTGTCTATTCTTAATCCCCTAAATAATAAAATAGAACGCCAATTGTTTGTGAGCGCCGATAAAGGTGAAAGCTTTCATCCCTACCTTAGCAATTCCAAACCCTTAGTTGTAGTTCATTCAAGGTTCGAAGTATTTAATATAGGAGTGACACAAAACGCCATTTTCGGGAGCTTTGGGAATTTTGGGGTGTACAAGCGCCCTAAGCCTTTTGAGACGTCAATCGATGTGAAATCGACCAGGAATCAGATTGTTTACCCTAACCCGGCCAAAGACTTTGTAATAATCCCCTCAGATAACGAAGGCTTTGAACTCTACAATATCACTGGGCAACTTATCCGCGAAAGCGCACAAAAAAATACCCAAAGAATAGATTTAAGGAATCTTCCTTCGGGTATTTACCTGTTTAAGTCAAAGGGTCTAAGCCCCATTTCAACAAAAATTATTAAAGATTAATAGTCGTCGCCATCATAGTATAGATGTGTGTCGCAATAGTCCTCAAAGGTGATGTACCCGTGATCTATGATCAATACCTCGTATTCTAAATAAATGATGTCGCCATCAATTGTTCCGCTTCCTGAGAACTCGTAAAACACATGAGGATTGTTATCTAATCTAAACTGTTGCACAGGAATGTGGATGTAATCTCCATCTACATCGGCATGAATGTCGAACCCTGACTCGTAAAGTCCGTCACCACCGAAATAAATTTCATTGTAATAATCTCCTTTCCCTATGTAAAGGTTGTAAGCATATTCATCATGCTCACAGTATTCATCGGCTTCCCAATATCCCAGGGCGTAATCGCGATCTTGTATTGTAGGTTCTGGGTGTTCTACCTCGTAATAAGTTATGTCGCAAGCTGGGAAGGTGAATAAAGCACCGACTAGCAAAATTTTCTGAATTAATTTTAACGCTTTCATAGCAGTATGTTTTGGTTTCTGGTTTTTAGAAGGAAGAAAATTGATAAGGTTTAATAGGGGAAGTGTTTAATTTTGGAAAATATAGATTTATCGATTTTTCAAATCGTGGTTTTCCCTTTTATTTATTAGTTTTCAATCTAAATCAACTAAAATTCCGTAAATCATATTCAAAACGAAAAAAATTTGCCAAACCACTTGGTTTGTCAGGTCAAAACATATTAAATTTGTCTCAGAATTTGTAACAGATGAATAATACACATACAATTACTCTTGGCGCGGGATGCTTTTGGTGCATTGAAGCAATTTATGCTGAATTAAAGGGAGTTATAAGTATATCCTCGGGTTATTCCGGCGGTAAAATAGTTAATCCTTCGTATCGTGAGGTTTGTAGTGGTTTAACGGGACATGCTGAGGTAATCCAGGTGAGGTTTAACTCTGATTTAATTGCTTTAGCAGAAATCCTTGAAGTTTTTTTTAAAACTCATGACCCAACTACCTTAAATAGGCAAGGAGCTGATGTGGGCACTATATACCGATCAGCGATTTTCTACCACAACGATGAGCAAAAGGCTGTAGCCGAAAAAATCAAAGCTGAGCTAGATGCGGCTGGCGCGTTTGACAATCCAATTGTGACGGAAATCACGGAATACAAAGCTTTTTATATAGCGGAGAGCTATCACCAAGAATATTTTGAGCAGAATGGTGAAAATCCTTACTGTCAAATGGTGGTAAGACCAAAGGTAGAGAAATTCAAAAAAGTGTTTCCCGATAAGTTGAAATAGAATTATCGGCATCATCTGCCTTATTTCATTATAATTGATACATTTTTGGGCTTAATCCGTCCGTTTTCATATGCATTTACTCATCATAGGTCAAGTTTGGCCCGAGCCACGTTCGTCGGCAGCGGGGACACGTATGATACAGCTAATAACACTTTTTAGGGAAAGTGGATATAGAATAACCTTCGCAAGCACCGCAAAACCCTCTGAGGTTAGTGAAAACGAAACTACACTGGGTGTGGAAACCGCCCAAATTAAACTAAACGATTCTTCTTTCGATTCTTGGATAGCCGACCTTAACCCTGATGTGGTGATTTTCGACCGATTCATGATTGAAGAGCAATTCGGTTGGCGCGTGGCTGATAATTGCCCCCAAGCCCTTACTATACTTGATACCGAAGACCTACATTTTCTGCGTAAAGCTAGGGAAGTCCAAATTAAAAAAGGAGGGGAGCTCAATGTGTTTACCGCCGAAGCAAGCCGTGAAATAGCGTCCATCATGCGTTGCGATTTATCGCTGATAATCTCCGATTTCGAAAAGTTACTTTTGGAGGAAAAGTTTAAAATATCATCGAAAAAACTTCATTACTTACCTCTTTTCGTCAAAAAATTGGAAAAAACGCCAGGTTTTGAGGGAAGGAATAATTTCGTGACGATAGGAAATTTCCTTCACCCGCCTAACTTAGATGGAGTGATTTATTTGTTCAATGAAGTTTGGCCTAAAATCCGGAAATCACTCCCCGAGGCGCAAATGCATGTATATGGGGCATATCCGCCTGAAAAAATTAAACAATACCAAAAACCAAAGCTGGGATTCCATATTATGGGCCGGGCTGAGGATGCCTTTGAAGTAGTTTCAAAAGCGCGGGTTCTTTTAGCGCCACTTCGTTTTGGGGCTGGATTAAAAGGGAAAATGCTTGATGCACTTTGTTGTGAAACGCCTTCTATAACCACTTTAATTGGTGCTGAGGGTATTGCAACAGCAGCGGAGTGGCCTGGGTTTGTATCGGATTCCCCCGAAGAATTATCGGCTGAAGCTACTAAGCTGCATGAGGATAAGGAGGTTTGGAATAACGCTAATAAAAAGGGCGTGGCAATCTTAGCTAAATTCAATAAAATCCAATTTGCTAGTAGCTTTGTTAAAAGGGTGGGAGTTTTAAAAAATGGGATTGAGAAACACCGGGAAGAAAATTTCCTTGGTAGAGTTTTTCACCACCAAACAATTGGAGCTAGTAGGTTTATGAGTAAGTGGATTGAAGAAAAAAATAAAAGTAAATAACTGTTAGTGAGTATTTTGTATGGTGATAAATTAATTTATTGAAATTTTATTCAAACTTTATCTTGCACTTATCGTTTAGTTTACATTACCTTTGAAGCGAAGATAAAAAAGACAATGAACAAAAATTTTCAATCACACCATCATCATATTCTTACCCTCAGGTGAGTTGATATTGTATTGATTTTTTTTACACAATAATTTAAACCCGCTTGAATGAAATCAAGTGGGTTTTTTTATGCCCGGTTCGATTTTGCTCAAGCATATTTCAACATGATGAGCACAAAAACACTTAAAATTGCCCTTCAGAAGTCGGGCCGACTGCAGGAAGATTCTCTTAAAATTCTTAAGGAATGCGGAATAAATATTAACAACGGGCTGGACACGTTGACCGCTGGGTCGACCAATTTCCCCGTTGAAGCGCTGTACCTGAGAAACAACGACATTGTAAGTTACATGGCCGACGGTGTGTGTGATGCTACTATTATCGGGTATAACACCTTGGTAGAGAAAAAATGCACAAACCTTAATTACATGAAACTGGGATTCTCTCGCTGCCGTGTAGCGATTGCCGTTCCAAAACCCATGAAATTTAATTCCATTCAAGACCTTAACGGACTAAGAGTTGCTACATCCTACCCAGAAACCCTTCAGGAGTTTTTTGATGAGAACAATATTAAAGCCGAAATTCACTACATCTCAGGATCGGTGGAGATAGCTCCAAATATTGGGATTGCCGACGCCATTTGCGACATTGTTAGCTCGGGAAGCACATTGTTTCGTAATGGATTAAAAGAAGTTCACACTCTTTTCAATTCTGAAGCATGCTTAGTTTCTCGCGCCGACTTAGATGGAGAGGCCTTAAAAACCTTTGAGGAATTAAGTTTCCGATTAGAAACTGTGCTTCGTGCGAAAAAATCGAAATACATTTTGTTAAATTGTCCAAACGATTCAATCGCTAGAATTAGTTCGGTTTTACCAGTGCTAAAAAGCCCAACTATTATGCCCCTGGCAGAAGAAGGTTGGAGCAGCCTTCACTCAGTTATTGATGCCGATGATTTTTGGCCGGTAATCGGCAAAATCAAAAAACTTGGAGGAAGAGATATTTTGGTGGTTCCAATTGAAAAAATGGTAGTGTAATGCAAAAGCTAAATATTTATAATAATCCACCACAAGAGGAGTTAATCCGCCTTTTGGAACGTCCTAAAGGAGGTTCTTTGCCTGATGTGAGCCTTGTTTTTAACGAGATTTCTAAATCTGGAGATGCTGCTTTAAGGGATTTTACCCTACAATGGGATAATGTGGCATTGGATAACCTTTGGGTTTCTGAGAAGGAATTGGCGGAAGCCACTGTTCCTACTGAGCTGGAGAAAGCAATTAAACTGGCTAAAGAGAATGTTGAAAAGTTTCATCTTGCTTGCACCGAAAAAAATGTAAAAACTGCCACAATGGATGGCGTAGTTTGTGAACGTTTATCGGTTGGTATTCAGAATGTTGGATTATATATTCCAGGAGGAAGTGCGCCCTTGTTTTCGACGGCATTAATGCTAGGAATCCCTGCTAAAATTGCGGGTTGTAAAGAGATTATTATTGCTTCACCACCCAATAAGGCTGGGGAAATTAACTCTGCAATTCTGTACACAGCAAATCTATTAGGAATAAAAAAAGTATTAAAATCCGGAGGAGCACAAGCTATTGCCGCGATGGCTCTGGGAACGGAAAGCGTGCCTAAGGTCGACAAGCTATTTGGACCGGGAAATTCTTTTGTGATGGCCGCAAAGCAGCGTGCTTTTCAAGAAGGCGTGGCGATTGATATGCCCGCGGGTCCCTCTGAGGTGATGGTAATCGCCGATGATACAGCGGTTCCTGAATTTGTCGCAGCCGATTTGCTCGCTCAAGCGGAACATGGACCAGATTCACAAGTGATATTGGTGACGACTTCACAAAAAATGGCTGAAATGGTGGTAAGCGTCCTTCCCAAATTAATGGAAAACCTGCCTCGAAAAGAAATAATTGAAGAAGCTTTGAAAAGCGCCCGAATAATAGTGGTTTCTAAAATTAATGAAGCCGTCGATATCTCGAATATTTATGCCCCAGAGCACTTGATTTTGGCAATTGAAAATCCTCGATCATTATTAGCTAACTTAACCACTGCTGGCTCGGTATTTCTTGGGAATTATTCCGCTGAAAGCCTTGGTGATTACGCTTCTGGCCCTAATCACACCTTGCCAACGAATGGCGCCGCACGTGCTTGGTCTGGATTAAGTGTTAAGGATTTTTCTCGCACATTTACCGTGCAGGAGGTTAGTGAAGTAGGAATTAAAAATTTAGGTGCAACCGTAGAAATTATGGCTAATGCCGAAGGGCTTCACGCTCACGCTCTTTCTGTAACTAAAAGATTGGAAATGATAAACGCCCAGAAATCATGATAGCACCTGAAGTCTTACAAAAGCTTGAAAATTTTGCGCCGTACGTTTGCGCACGCCACGAAACTGAGGGCGAAGACTTGATTTTTCTTGATGCTAACGAATCACCATGGGATACAGAAATTAACCGCTATCCTGATCCTGAAATGCGGGAATTAAGGAATAGAATTGGTGAGTTAAAGGGGATTGACCCAAAGTGCATTATGGTGGGAAATGGCTCCGATGAGCTTATTGACATGATGCTGCGCGGGTTTTCCCTGCCAAATAGGACTAAGGTTTTTATTCCAAAACCTACCTACAGCATGTACCAAACATTGGCGGTCCTAAACAATCTACCTGTGGTTGAAATCGGCCTTGAGCCAAATTTTGAAGCCGACGAGCAGAAATTTTTAAATGAGCTTACCGGAAAAGAAGGAATACTTTTCCTTTGCCGACCAAATAACCCAACGGCCAACAATATTTCAAGGAATCTTATACTAAAAATCTCAAAAGT
>JBLIKP010000059.1:0-15382 GCA_047635375.1 Sphingobacteriales bacterium
AAAAATTTAGTTTCGCAATTATACCCCCCCCCATTTTAAATTCCTAATTTATTTGAAATATACCTGAATTCAGGGATGTGGGTTTAGGGAGAAAGAGAAGCAGAATTAGAGTGGGGAATATTTAAGTATTCGAAAAATTCAGTTTCTAAAAATCATCCATCCACTTCGCATCCTTAAATGAGTTTAAGAAGAAATTAAGGAGAGCTTGGTGGTTTGTCCTATTCAAACTTTTGAACTCCTGCACTTTTGCACTTCACCAAATTTTGAATAAAAAACGGGATTTTTTTTAAGTTTCAATTTCCAATAAATCGAACAATTGAAATCTTATTTCCTTAATGTAACTTTGGTCACCAAATAAGAACATTAATTTGCAAACCTTTGTTATTCAAATAAAACGGAACAATGGGACTATTAGATATTTTCAAAAGAGAAGACAAAACGAAATTATTACTTGAAAAAGGTGCGGTAGTAATCGACGTGAGAACGCCGGGAGAATTTAAAGGTGGGCATGTTAAAGGCTCAATAAATATTCCTTTAGATACCATTGCCAAAGAGATTCCAAGGATAAAAAAAATGAATAAACCTGTAATTGCATGTTGCGCTTCGGGAATGAGAAGTGGGTCGGCGTCGATTATTCTTAAAAATAACGGAATAGAAGCATGTAACGGCGGTAGCTGGGGAAAAGTAAATAGAAAAATTAATTCGTAATGAAAGGATTTATCACCACAATATTGGCTGCATTAATTTTCACAGCCTGCGGAAACGCACAAGATGCGTCCACAACTTCGGCGCAAGCTGGAACGTTTGAAGATCTAAAAGTCCAGGAGTTTCTTACCCTTTACGGAGAAAAAGAAAACGCCCAACTTTTGGATGTGAGGACTCCTGCTGAGACCGACAAAGGAATTATTCAAGAAGCGATGATCATGGATTTCTTCGCGGAAGATTTCAAAACAAAACTCGCCACCCTTGACAAATCGCAACCACTGTTTGTGTACTGCGCATCTGGCGGGCGAAGCGGGAAAACACTAAAAATCGCTAAAGAAATGGGCTTTTCTGAAGTTTATAATATGCTAGGTGGATACTCTGCCTTCGCAAGTCAAAAATAATTATGCTTAGGCCAAAATTAATTTTTACGCTAATGTTTTCGTTAACAACCTTGTTCGGATGCGCCCAGAAAAAGGTGGGAAGTGGTGCTTATAACATGACCTTAAAAGCCTTGCTTTCTCATTCGGTGCCGGAAGTTGAAGTGAAAGATATCTCCGATACTTCTGATGTATTTTTTTTAGATTCCCGTGCTAAAGCCGAATTTGAAGTTAGCCATATTAAAGGCGCCAAGTGGGTAGGGTACGACGATTTTGACCTTGCTCGTGTGAGCGAAGTTCCTAAGGATAAAAAAATCGTGGTTTACTGCTCAGTAGGATTTAGAAGTGAGAAGATTTCGGAGAAATTAATAGCCGACGGGTTCACCAATGTGTCTAACCTTTACGGTGGCATCTTTGAATGGAAGAACCAAGATAAACCTGTTTTTGTAGATAGCATTGAAACTGATTCGGTGCATGCCTTTGATAAAACCTGGGGAATTTGGTTGAAAAAAGGAGAAAAGGTGTACAACAAGTAAAATGGATAAATTTAAACTGTCAATTATTGCCTGTCTAACACTGGGTTTGGCGCCGTTTTTTCCTGAACCTCATATTTGGGGAAAATTAAAATGGCTTGCTGGTGGAGCTGAGGGCATGGCTTTCGCCGATTATTTTGATATTTTGCTCCACGGAACCCCATGGGGGTATTTCATTTATCAGCTTTTCTTAAAATTTAAGGCCAACAAAGACTAACTCATGCAGCGCTATATCGATACGTTTTTTTCTGGATTCACGGGTTATTGGAACTATTTAATGGATGAAGTAACCCAGCCCAATCTCCATAATTATTTCTATTGGTTAGTTGCGCTTTCAATTCTAGTTTGGGGTTTGGAAATTATTCTGCCCTGGAGAAGAAATCAGTCGATTTTCAGAAGAGATTTCTGGATGGACGGGTTCTATATGTTCTTCAATTTTTTCCTTTTTTCATTGGTTGGATACAATGCGATTTCCAATGTCGGGGTGGAGTTGTTTAACGATTTTCTTGGCGTTTTTGGAGTCACGAATCTGGCGGCAATCGAGCTTGAATCCTGGTCCCGTTGGGCGCAATTATTGGCCTTATTCATCATCGCCGATTTCGTGCAATGGAACATCCACCGATTATTACACCGTGTGCCTTTTCTTTGGGAATTTCACAAGGTGCACCATTCAGTAAAGGAAATGGGTTTTGCTGCCCACCTCCGTTTTCATTGGATGGAAACCGTGGTGTATAAAACCCTGCAATATATTCCGCTTGCGATGATTGGATTTTCTATCCAGGATTTTTTCTTGGTTCACATCACCGCATTATTTATTGGGCATATAAACCACGCCAATCTTGGTTGGGATTATGGTCCGCTTAAATACATCTTGAACAACCCTAAGATGCACATCTGGCATCACGCCAAGGAATTGCCAAAGGAACATAAGTACGGGATGAATTACGGTCTAACCTTTAGCTTTTGGGATTACATCTTTGGGACGGCTTACATTCCAAAAAACGGAAAAGACATAGAACTTGGATTTCCTGATGAAAAGGAATTCCCGAAATCGTTTTGGAAGCAGATTCTTTACCCCTTCCTGAAAAAATAAGTTTTAAGAATTAGTCTTCGCGATTACTTCTTCCAATGAGCAAAGGTCTTGGTCGCCAGTAATCATGTTTTTCAGCGTGAATTTGTTCTGCTTTAACTCCTCATCGCCAATCATAATCACGAAAGGGATGTTGTTGCTGTTTGCATACATAAGGTTTTTCTTCACCTTCGCAACATCAGGATACATCTCCACCGAGCGACCTTCTCGTCGTAACCTAGCCATTAAACTCAATGAAATGTTATGCGCTGCTTTGTCAAAGTTGCAGATGAAAATCTGAGTAGAAACGGCAATTTTATTTTTCAAAAGTCCTTTTTCCTCTAGCACATCGTAAATTCGGTCGGCGCCGAAGCTTATTCCAACGCCTGTAACGTCTTTTAAACCGAAAACTTCTGTCAGGTTGTCGTAGCGACCACCGCCACCTATACTTCCAATTTTCACGTCGTTTACCGCCACTTCGTAAATTGTTCCTGTGTAGTAATCCAATCCGCGGGCAAGCGTAAAATCAAGGGTTACTTCGCCTTCAAACTGCCCGAAATTCTTCAGGTAATCGAAAACGGTAATCATTTCTTCTACCCCTTTCATTCCCTGCTCAGATGATTTCAAATGACTTTGAAGCCATTCTAATTTATCGAAAACAGAGCCACTAACAGTAAAGGCCATCATCAAAGTATCGATGTCGCTTTCTCGGAAGCCTTTTTCTAAAAGTTCCTTCTTAACGCCATCGCTTCCTATTTTATCCAACTTATCAATGGCGATGGTTACTTCTGAAAATCGGTCGCCCATGCCGGCCACTTCGATCAAGCCGCCAAGAATTTTGCGGTTGTTCAACCTTATGGTGTAATCCTCAAGACCAAGTTTACTCAAAGCCTCGTCGTAAATGGCGGCTAGCTCAGCTTCGCAAAGCAGACTGTCAGTGCCAATTACATCGGCATCGCATTGGTAGAATTCTCTGTAACGACCTTTTTGAGGTCTGTCGGCGCGCCAAACGGGTTGGATTTGGAATCTTTTGAAGGGAAAGGTAATGTCGTTTCTATGCTGAACAACGTAGCGGGCAAAGGGAATTGTTAAGTCGTAACGTAGTGCCTTTTCACTGATTTTTGGCGTAATTGCCGTAATATTTTTTTCGGCGAAGGCCTTATCGTCGACCTTATTTAAATACTCTCCAGAGTTTAAAATTTTGAAAATAAGTTTATCCCCTTCATCGCCATATTTCCCGGTAAGGGTACGCAGATTTTCAAGGGATGGAGTTTCAATCTGTTGAAAACCATACTTTCTAAAAACGCTTTTTATGGTGTCGAAAATAAAATTACGTCCTGCCATCACAGCAGGTGAAAAATCTCTCGTTCCTTTTGGCAGGGTTGCCGGTATTTTTTCCACTTTGTACTTTTTTATCCTTGAACCTGAATTAATACTTTACAGGATTCTTTTAATTCATTAAAAACGGTTTCAAACTGATCTTCGGCGAAATATGGATCAGTAACTCCCTTATTTTGACCTGGGTGGCTAAGATTTAAGACCCAATCAACTTTTACCATATCGGCTTGTCCGCGTGTTTGCTTCAGCAAATCTCGGTAATTATTGGTGTCCATCACATAAATTCGGTCAAAATTATCGAAATCTTCTGGAGTAAATTGTCTCGCCTTTTGCTTTGAAATATCCACACCAAATTTTTTCGCCGTCGCCAAAGCCCGTGGATCTGGCTGTTCACCTACGTGCCAATCGCCCGTTCCGGCAGAGTCGACTTCCCATTTCAGTCCGCTTTTAGCAACTAAATCAGTAAGAATCCCTTCGGCCATTGGTGACCGACAAATATTTCCAAGGCAAACAAAAAGTACTTTCATTTTTAATTAATTTTTATGCAAACGTTTTTTGGTTCGGTGAAGAATTTTAAAGCCTCCCAGCCACCTTCACGACCTACACCGCTGCTTTTCATTCCGCCAAAGGGCGTTCTTAAATCTCGTAATAACCAGCAATTAATCCAAACAATTCCAGATTGCACTTCTCGTGCTATACGATGGGCTTTGTTTAAATTTGAAGTCCAAACAGTGGCTGCTAGCCCATAATCGGTGCTGTTGGCTAGATTCACCACCTCCTCTTCTGTATCGAAGGGCATAATAGTTACCACAGGTCCAAAAATCTCTTCGGTATTGGTGCGACAATCTTGGGGTAAGCCTTCAATAACAGTGGGCTGAATAAACCAACCGTCTTCACAACGACCTTCAATTTTAACAGGATTTCCACCGACTAAAACTTTTCCGCCTTCTTTTCGGGCAAGGTCAATGCATTTCAAAACTTTTTCAAAATGTGCCTTGGAAACCACAGCTCCTTGCCGTGTTTCTTTCAATAAAGGATCGCCGTTGGTGAATGTTTTAACTTTTTCTATAAAGGCGGCCTTGAATTTTTCGTAGATGGGGCGCTCCACCATTATTCGCGATCCGCAAAGGCAAATCTGCCCTTGGTTAGCAAAGCTAGAACGCATTGTGGTGCGAAGCATGTCGTCAAAATCACAGTCGGCGAAGATAATGTTTGGGTTTTTCCCACCAAGCTCCAGGGATAGTTTTTTGAACATTGGAGCAGCGATAGTTGCAATGGATGCACCCGTAGCTGTGCCTCCAGTAAAAGAAATTGCTTTTATTTTCGGATGACGGGTCATAGCATCCCCAACTTTGGGTCCCAATCCGTGAACGATATTTAAAACTCCTTTTGGTAAACCTGCTTTATTACAAATTTCGCCAAGTAGATACGCGGTCATCGGCGTTATCTCTGAAGGCTTGGCAATAACGCAGTTTCCTGCGGCTAGTGCAGGGGCGATTTTCCAAGAGAAAAGATAAAGGGGGAGGTTCCACGGCGAAATACACCCAACGATGCCTAATGGCTCCCTAATGGTGTAATTAATAGCTGTGTCTTCCATGATGTGAGCATCGGAAGCGAAATGAGTAATGGCCTGACCGTAAAAGCTGAAATTTGCAGCTGCTCGAGGAATATCAACCGCCTTGGCTAAGGTTAACGGCTTTCCATTATCAATACTTTCGGCACGAGCCAAGTCATCTAAATTATCTTCGATTAACTCTGCGATTTTCAGAAGAATTCTCGAGCGTTTTTCAGCTGGAGTTGTTGACCAAGATTTGAAAGCTTTTTCAGAAGCCTCAACGGCAAGATCTACATCATCAGAATTCCCATCAGGAATCAGGCTGTACACCTTCCCTGTTGCAGGCTCGAAATTATCAAGGTATTCACCGGTTTTTGGAGCTATTTCTTCCCCATTTATGAAATGCTGAATTTTTTTCATCGTCAGAATTATTTGGCCAAATTGAATTTGATAAAGATAATAGGATTAAATACTTCCTGTTCTTCCACCGTCTACCGGGATACTAGTTCCATTTACATAGGCCGCCGCAGGCGTACATAAGAACGCAACCATTGCCGCAATTTCTTCTGGCCTCCCTATTCTTTTCATAGGAACCTGACCTTCCATTACTGCTTTTACAGCGGCAGGATCGGCACCGGTAGATTTTGCCTTGTTGTTTATGATTTCGTCAAGTCGGCCAGTTCCAGTTGCTCCGGGAAGTACATTGTTAACTGTAATCCCATGTTCTCCAAGTTCATTGGCCATGGTTTTTGCCCAGCTAGCAACCGCACCGCGTATGGTATTACTAACACCTAATCCTTTTAAAGGGATCTTTACAGAAGTACTTATTATGTTCACAATTCTTCCATATCCAGATTTTATCATCCCCGGAGAAAGTACCTGGGTAATGATGTGATTACAGATGAGGTGATTATTGAAAGCCGATAAAAATTCGTCGGGAGATGATTTTGTTATAGGTCCTCCGGGAGGTCCTCCAGTATTATTTATCAAAATATGGGCTTCATTTTGATCGGCCCATTCGGTTAACGTTTGCTTTAATTCCTCTTGATTGGAGAAGTCGACGATTAGATATTGGTGATTTTGGCCTTCCACTTTTGGCAGAGAGGCCAAGGTGGTTTTTAGTTTTTCTTCGTTCCGTGCTACCAAAACAATGTTCGCTCCAAGGGATGCTAATTCAAGTGCCGAAGCTTGTCCAATTCCGCCCGTGCTTCCACACACAACAGCGTTTTTTCCTTTAAGTGATAGATTCATGGTGCAAATTTGCCTTTTTTTAGTACATTTTGTTCACATTTATTGTGTTTTAATTACAATTTTATTAAAATTACAACGTCGGGATTTTGATATGTGCCCGTAAATACTACATTTGTAAGCATTCAACCATATATTTTTAAAATTTTAACCAATTAATTTTTACATCATGAACAAAAACGATTTAATTTCAGCAATCGCAAACGACACTGGTTTATCAAAAGCAGATTCAGGACGTGCATTAGATTCAGTACTTGATAATGTTGCATCTTCACTTAAAGGTGGTAACAAAGTAACTCTTATTGGATTTGGAACATTCTTAACTTCTGACCGTGCTGCACGTAAAGGACGTAACCCTCAGACAGGAAAAGAAATCAACATCCCAGCAAAAACTGCGGTAAGATTCAAAGCAGGAAAAGCTTTATCTGATTCTGTAAACTAATAAAATGCTATGCATTTAATGGGGCTTCTCGCAAGAGTAGCCCCATTTTTTTTATATTTGAGTTGCACTAGAAAAATTTAATATGGCCATTAATCGTCCTTTTAATTTACAGCAATGGATTACTGATAACCGTGATCTGCTTAAGCCACCGATTGGAAATAAAAATCTTTATGTGGAATCCGGAAATTACATTGTAATGATCGTTGGCGGACCAAATGCACGAAAGGATTATCATTTCAATGAAAGCGAGGAGCTGTTTTATCAGTTAGAAGGTGAGATCTTGGTTAAGATTCAAGAGAATGGAAAAAGCGTCGATATTCCAATAAAAGCTGGCGAGATGTTCCTTCTTCCGGCAAATGTGCCTCATTCCCCAATCCGCTCCGAAGGTTCTGTCGGACTAGTAATTGAGAAAAAACGTGATGGTACAGAGAACGACGGATTAATGTGGTTCTGCGACAACTGCAATCACAAGCTATTTGATAAATATTTCCATCTTACCAATATTGAAAAAGATTTCATCCCTGTTTTCAAGCATTTCTATGCCTCGGAAGACTTACGAACATGCGATAAATGCCATACTGTAATGGACACTGACCCACGCTTTGTTTAAACCCACTTCATAAAAATTTATGTTAAAAATTGATATCCACACCCACATCCTTCCTGAAAAAATTCCAAATTTTAAGGAAAAATTCGGGTACGGTGGATTCATCCATTTAGATCATCATAAGCCTTGTTGCGCGCGTATGATGATGGACGATAAGTTCTTTAGAGAAGTTCAGGACAATTGCTGGGATCCTAAAGTTCGGATGAAAGAGGCCAATCAATTTAATGTAGATGTTCAAGTTTTAAGCACTGTCCCTGTAATGTTCTCCTATTGGGCAAGCCCCAACGATTGTTTAGAAGTAAGCAAGTTTCTAAATGACCATATTGCTGGGATTGTTCACGATTATCCGACTCGATTTGTTGGGCTGGGAACTATTCCAATGCAAGCGCCAGATTTGGCGGTTAAAGAGCTTGAGCGGTGTAAAAAAATTGGTTTGAAAGGCATTCAAATCGGATCTCACGTGAATCAATGGAACCTTAGTGAGCCTGAGTTATTTCCTATTTTCGCTGCCGCGGAAGAATTGGATATGGCCGTTTTTGTGCATCCTTGGGATATGATGGGCAAGACCCAAATGGATAAATACTGGCTACCGTGGCTTGTGGGCATGCCTGCCGAAAGCTCGTTGGCCATATGCTCCATGATATTTGGAGGTGTTTTTGAACGACTTCCAAACCTTAGAGTTGCTTTTGCTCATGGTGGAGGAAGCTTTCCGGCCACCTTGGGGAGAATAAACCACGGATTTGATGTCCGCCCTGACCTTTGCGCGATCGACAACCCGGTCCGACCCGACAAATACCTGGGTAAATTCTTTATCGACTCCCTAGTTCACGACCCCAAAATGTTGGATGTAGTTGTGGATATGTTTGGTGCAAATAGAGTTGCATTAGGAACCGACTACCCATTTCCATTAGGAGAATTAGAGCCAGGAAAAATTATTGAAGGAATGCCTTACGACCAGGCGAAAAAAGACCTTCTTCTTCATGGTGCGGCCCTCGAATGGCTGTCAATGAACAAATCAGATTTCATCACTTCATAAGATACTTTCATGAATTTCGAAAACTCACAGGCTTTTGCCCATCAATTAGACCTTGAAGATCCATTAGCTGGGTTTAGAAGTAAATTTTTCATTCCACGTTTTGAAGGAAAAGAAACTATTTACTATTGTGGAAATTCCCTTGGCTTGCAGCCGAAAACTGTCATTAATCATCTTGAAAGAGAATTAAAGGATTGGGAAAACCTTGGAGTTGAGGGTCATTTTCACGGTAAAAAGCCTTGGTTCGAGTACCATAAGCAGTTTCAACCTTTACTGGCCGATTTAGTGGGTGCAAAGCCTTCAGAAGTGGTTGCAATGAACACCCTGACTACCAATCTTCACCTTTTAATGGTTTCTTTCTACCGACCAACGGAGAAAAGATTTAAGATTATGGTGGAAGGAGCTGCGTTTCCTTCAGATCATTATGTGGTTGAAAGTCAAGCGAATTTCCATGGCTACAAGGCCGAAGATGCCGTAATTGAATTGATGCCTCGTGATGGGGAGGAAACACTTAGGACAGAAGATATTCTTGCTGAAATCGATAAACATGGCGATGAATTGGCGCTTATACTTTTAGGTGGTGTTAATTACTATACTGGTCAATTCTTCGAAATCGAAAAAATTGGAAAACATGCCCGTGCAAAGGGGGTAACTTTCGGAGTTGACCTAGCTCATGCTGTAGGAAATGTAGAGTTAAAATTAAATGAATGGCAAGTTGATTTTGCCGCTTGGTGTTCATATAAATATTTGAATTCTGGTCCAGGGGGAATAAGCGGAATTTTCGTTCACGAGAAGTATGGAGAAAACCCTAATCTGCCACGTTTTGCCGGGTGGTGGGGATACGAAGAGGAAACACGTTTCCAAATGAAAAAAGGTTTTAAGCCCATGAAAGGCGCGGCAGGTTGGCAGCTGAGTAATGCCATGATACTTCCTATGGCTTCCCTTTTAGCTTCGTTGGAGATTTTTAGTGAAGCCGGAGGTGTTTCTGCATTAAGAAAAAAAAGTGAAAAATTAACGGGATTCATGGAGTTTCTAATCACTGAATTAAACCATGAATTAGGTAGTCCTTTCGATTTGATTACACCTAAGGACCCTGCCCAGCGTGGGTGTCAGCTGAGTATTATTGCCAAGGAAGACGGAAAAAGAATATTTGACTACCTATCACAAAATGGCGTAATCGCCGACTGGCGTGAACCTGATGTTATTAGAATTGCTCCCGTTCCAATGTATAACGGATTTGAAGAAGCCTTCCATTTTGTAAGCCTTTTAAGAAAGGCGTATTTAACCTTAAAGTAAGAAAATTATGAAGTTTCGTTCCCTTCTTTTATTTCTTTCAGCAATTGCTATTTCGTGTAATTCACCAGAAAAAATCCAGCAAGAAGCACAAGATTTTTTGGATGGCTACACAGAAAAATTTCTTGAGCTTTATGCTGCATCGTCTGAGGCAGAATGGGCAGCAAATACTAAGATTATTGATGGAGATACAACCAACACTTCGGCGACAGCCAAAGCAAATGAGGCCTATGCCCAATTTACAGGAAGTGAAGAAAACATAAAAAACGCGCGTAAATGGCTTGAAAAAGGTGAGAAATTGAAGCCAATTCAGGTGAAGCAATTTGAAAGCATTCTTTACAAGGCGGCAAATAACCCGGCGACAGTTAAAGAAGTTGTATCAAAGAGAATTAAAGCAGAATCTGCCCAAAATGAGGCGTTATTTGGATTTGACTTTAAATTGGATGGAGAATCCCTTACCGCAAATGAAATTGATGGGCGGCTTCGAGGGTTAAAAGATTTAGACGACAGAAAAAAACTGTGGGAAGCAAGTAAAGAAGTTGGACAAGTGCTTAAACCCGGATTGTTGGAGCTTAGGGATTTAAGAAATCAAACCGTGCAGGCCTTAGGTTACGATGACTACTTTGGCTATCAAGTTTCAGATTATGGCATGACTACCAAGGAGATGATGGATCTGAATGGGAAGATAATACATGATCTTCAACCACTATACCGTGAATTACATACTTGGATGCGCTATACCCTAGCTGAAAAATATCATGTGGACGTTCCTGAAATGCTTCCAGCCCATTGGCTACCTAACCGATGGGGCCAAGATTGGAGCTCAGAAGTTGAGGTTGAGGGAATTGATTTAGATGATGTGCTAGAGCAAAAAGACCCCGAATGGTTGGTAAAGCAAAGTGAACGTTTTTATATGAGCTTAGGGTTTGAAGCGCTTCCTCCGGTTTTTTATGAAAAATCAAGCCTTTACCCTTTGCCAGAAGGTGCGAATTATAAAAAGAATAACCATGCTTCGGCCTGGCATATGGATTTGAAAAATGATGTTCGGAGTCTTATGAGTGTTGAAGCTAACAGTGAATGGTACGAGACTACCCACCACGAGTTGGGTCATATTTATTATTATTTAACGTATACAAATCCTGATGTACCACCATTATTACGAGGTGGAGCAAATCGAGCTTTTCATGAGGGAATTGGGAGTATGATGGGACTTGCAGCGATGCAAAAGCCATTTTTAGAAGGCCTTGATTTAATCGAAAAAGGATTAGAAACAGACGATACCCAATCTCTATTAAAAGAAGCATTAAATTACGTAGTTTTTATTCCGTGGTCGGCGGGCGTGATGACTGGTTTTGAAAATGAAATTTATTCTAACTCGCTTAGCGCTGATAAGTTTAACGTAAAATGGTGGGAGTTAAAGAAAAAATACCAAGGAATTGTTCCTCCAACTGATCGTGGCGAAGAATATTGTGATGCTTCATCTAAAACCCATATTAACAATGATGCGGCACAGTATTACGATTACGCTTTGAGTTATGTGCTTCTTTTCCAGCTCCATAATCATATCGCCAAAAACTTCCTAGACGGTAACCCTAGGGCCACCAATTACTATGGGAATAAGGAAATCGGTAAATTCTTACACAAAATGTTGTACCCCGGCGCAAGTACAGACTGGAGAGAATTGCTTAAAGAAACTACTGGTGAAGAGCTTGGCGCACAGGCCATGTTAGACTATTTCGAGCCCTTAATGGATTACCTTAGGGAGCAAAATAAAGGGCGAAAACACACTATTTAATTATCGTTTTTCAATTCCCCATTTTTTATCATTTCAAAAAACTTAGCCCATGCGATCGGGTTAAGTAAATTATTTGGGGGTAGCTGACCTTTATAATATAGTTTTCCAGCCTCTTGGCGGAAGTGGAACTTTCCGATTTCTGTGCCATCTCTAGGCATAACTGCACGTGATTGCGCAAGGTATGCAGGGTCTAAGTTCTTTTTGGCGCGCTCCAAATCATCGTCAGGCACGTCTAAAGCTAGGAATACTTCCTTAAACTCCTCTGGAGAGGGCCAAGGGTAGATGTCTACTAACGGCACCTCTAGTGTATCTCTTTCGAGCTCTATTACCTTGCTGTAGAAATTTGACTTTATTTCTGCGGGTAAAAAAAACTTTTTGGTTTTATAGCCCACCGCAGTAAACTCAATGGTATCTCCTTCATTAACCACAATAGAGAAATATCCACTGTAATCGCTAATGTTACCTGTAAATCGGCTACGGTTCACAATGTTTACAAATGGGGCAGGCTTCATTTCTGCCTTATTGATTACAATCCCTGAAAATTGTACTAAATCATTGAAAAACTGGGCTTTTCCTGAAGATGTAATTAAGATTACTGTGATGAGAATTCCTAGAAATTTTCCTTTCATAATTTTATAAACGTAATAAAGTGAAGGTACGCACAGAAAAAGCGAAAAAAAAATCCCGCTCCTTAATGGAGCGGGATTTTTTAGAAATCCGTTGTATGAAAATCAAGCTGACAATAGGGTTACTTTATGTATTGAACCATTTGAGTCCAATTTTTATTTTTTCCAACCAAATTAACCATCATCACAGTTTCATTTAATGAGGTTAAGTCAAGTTGAATTTTATCTAATCCATGTACGTTTGCAGAAATTAGTTTTTTGCCGCTTAATGAATAAACTTCTATAGAAATTAATTCCATTTCCAAAATTCCGTCAATATTTATAATGCCGCTAGTTGGATTTGGGAAGATACTAACTGATGTGGAAATCCCATTAGCAATAACCGTTGGAGTGCCATTGCTTTGGACATCTAACTCTTTACAGGTTGAATTTGTTCCTGCAGAATTTGTAACCTCTAAACAAACATTGTATAGTCCTTCAAAACCATAAGTGTGCGTTGGGTTTCTTTCTGTTGAGAAACTTCCATCTCCAAAAGACCATGACCATTCTTGCGGACCAGAAGTAGACTGATCAGTGAATGTGATATTAAGTTTGTTTGCCGAGTGGGCAAAGGCTGCTACTGGTATCTGGGAACCCTCGGTAACTTCAATTTCTTTTGTAATCGTGTCGGTGCCGAGTGCATTAGTTACAATTAATGTTACGTTGTAATTTCCTGCTGTTTCATAAGTATAGGATGGGCTTTTATCTGCTCCACCACCGGATCCATCACCGAAATCCCACTCCCATTGGATTGGGTCGTTTTGTGATAAATCAGTAAAACTAACGTCCAGTCCAACATTGGTAAATTGAAAATCTGCAATGGGTGGTGAAGCATCAGAAACCGTAATTTCTTTTGTTAAAGTGTCTGTTCCTGCTTCATTAGTTACCACAAGTTGAACATTGTAGGTCCCAGCAGAATCGTAGAAGTGGACTGGGCTTTGGTCTGTACTAGTATTTCCATCTCCGAAATCATAAGCCCATGAACGAGCGTCTGTTGAAAAATCAGTGCAAGTGATTTTTAAATTTTCAATTTCAATTCCAAAAGCGGCAGTTGGCGCGGTTCCTGCAGGCTCAACTTCGCCAGTTTCTATTAAAACATCATCAAGTCTAACTCTTGGGAAGGTGTTGAAAACGGTATGGCCAAAATAAATATATCTTAACTGAACATAAGCTTGTCCCTCGATTTCAGCAGGTAAAAGTGTTGGACCAAAAGTAGCCGGTACTTCTCGAGCGGTTTCATAAACTTCACCAGTAACATTGCTCCAATCTCCTGTTGTACCAATCCGATATTGTAACTGCAATCCACAGTGTGAAACATTGTTTTGATGGGAAATTGCAGCAGCCCAGGAAATGGTTATGTCTTTGCAATCAATGGTGTTAAGTGCAATAACAACAGCTAATGGTCTGCCTGGTATATTGCCGGCTGTTCTACTAATATTTATTCCAAGATCGCCTTGGTTAATTAATGAGGAACCATATGCTCCAGGTGAGCATGATCCACAAATGGGTTCGTCACCATCGGCTTGAACCGCAGTAGGAGCCGCAGGTTGTTCTAGTACTTGGTTTCCACTCCAGCCTGCCATTGAGGCGGCGAAATTTGTTCCATTTGCTGATTTATTAAAATCGAAACTTTTCGCTGCAAGAACATGGGCTGCAGGATTTGTTTGTGCTAATAAGGTTGAGGCTGATAAAATTAAAACCAATCCTATGGATTGAATAAGAAGTATATGTTTTTTCATCGTTAATAAAATGTGGGTTTGTGGTAATTTATTAATACAATTAATTTCCTAATTTATTGAAATTTTCTATAAACACAAATGAATTACATGATTTTTTAAATTTAAATTATTGAATTTAAGTGTGTTACAAATGAATTGGGCTTAACGTGCGTAGGTGCGAATTCACACCTATTATTTTATTATTAAATTTTAAAATTGGATTAATTAAAAAATTCCGTTTTATTTCTCCTGTAAGAATTTTTACAATGTTTCTTTTAGCCAATCAAAAAAGACCCTTTGCCAAAGAATTCCGTTTTGAGCCTGAAGCACCCAGTGCCCTTCATCAGGAAAATATAGAAATCTACTTTTTAACCCTTGAAGTTGCGCGGCACCATAAGCCTGCAGTCCTTCCCCTAATGGAACTCTAAAATCTTTCTGATTATGAATAACCAAAATTGGAGTGTCCCAATTCTTTACAAATTTATGTGGAGAGAATTTCTCGTAGCTTTTTGGTTGAGGTGTTTTCCAATAAGGCCCTTTCATATCGTGATCGGCGAAAAATGATTCTTCAGTACTTGCATACCAACTTTCAAGATTAAATAGACCGCAATGAGAAATAAAGGTTTTAAATCTTCCTTCGTGAACCCCAGCAAGAAAGTAGACAGAATAACCACCATAACTTGCGCCAACTGCTCCTAAACGATCAGCATCAACGTAGGGTTCCTTTGCCATTTCATCAATAGCCGTAAGGTAATCCTGAATAGCCTGTCCGCCCCAATCCCCACTTATCTCATCATTCCAGTCTTGACCAAAGGAGGGAAGCCCTCTGCGGTTTGGAGCAACAATTATGTATCCATGTGCCGCCATTATTTGAAAATTCCATCGATAACTGAAAAATTGACTAACCGCACTTTGTGGACCACCTTGGCAGTATAAAAGTGTCGGGTATTTTTTGGTTGGATCGAAGTTTGGTGGATAAATTACCCAGGTTAACATCTCCTTTC
>JBLIKP010000060.1:0-15078 GCA_047635375.1 Sphingobacteriales bacterium
TGGAGTACCCCTCACCTTATTAAATATTAATAAAACTCATGAGATAGCAATTATCGAAATGGGGGCTAACAATCCATTAGAGATAAAAACCTTGTGTGAAATTGCCAACCCCAATTACGGTCTTATAACCAATATAGGGATGGCTCATCTTGAAGGGTTTGGAAGTATTGAAGGAGTTGCCAAGGCAAAAACAGAAATGTATGATTACCTGTCAGAAAATGGAGGTGATATATTTTTAAATATAGATGACCATTGGTTGATCGAAAAAGCGCTTAACAGGAAAATTGCTCTTACTTACGGGAAGAAGGAAAAGAAGCCTGATGTAATGGGTGAAATGAGAAATAATTCTGATAGGCTGATCTTTGAGCTTAGTAAATTTAATGATTCACAAGTTTATAAGGTAAAGACCAATCTTGCTGGGTCTTATAACTTATCAAATGCCCTCGCTGCGGTGGCTGTTGGGCTTAAGTTTGGGATGATCATAGAATCAATTATAAAAGGATTAGAGGCTTATGTTCCTGACAATAATAGGTCTCAGTTGGCTGTTGTAAAGGGAGTTTCTTTTATTCTAGATGCCTATAATGCTAATCCGTCAAGTGTGGAAGAAGCAATTAAAAATTTAATAGGGCAAGAGTTTGTTGGTGAGAAGGCGATTGTTCTAGGCGATATGCTTGAATTGGGAGCGTTTTCGAATGACGCACATTCCGATGTTTTAAGGCAAATGGATGGGGCAGGATTTAACCCCACGATTTTGGTAGGAAAGGAATTCTGGAAATTAAGAGACAAGGCGCCAAAATCCTTCGTGTTTTTTGAAAATAGAGATGATCTAAAGGCTCAACTAAGTAAATATCCTTTATCAGGTAAGTTAACTCTGGTAAAAGGTTCCAGAGGGATTGGGCTCGACAAGCTCCCTGAATGGATTTAAAGCTTATTTAGCAAGCTCAACCCGTAAGCCTACATCTTTCACCCCTTTTAGGGTAGAGTCTCGCATATACTGCTCAATTCCGAATTTGTAAAGCCCTTTTTCTGGAAATTTTGTTTTCACATTTACCGGAATGCTACTACTGAATATATTTCCCGATCCATTTCCCAGCCAACGTCCATCTTTTTCAGCAAGTTTAAACTCGAAACGCGTGCTATTTGTTTTTCCTGAAGGAGTTTCTGAATTTAATAGGACATAAAGGTTGCTATACCTATACGAGCCCACATGCCTTAAGTGCAAGACGATATTGTATAATTGGGAAGTATCCGAAATGTCGACGTCAAATTGGGCGATTTCTTGATGTTTCCATCCGTTCTCAGGTGCTGAGGAATGGTCTTCAAAAACTCGTGTTTTGTCGCATCCAGCAAAAAAGAAAAGTGAAATTCCTAAAATTATTAAGAGCTTAATTTTTAGCATTGTCGTTAGTGGTTTTTTTGTGTTGAGGCTTTTTAGATTTACGACGTTTTGTTTTTTGTTTTTTGTTTTTGTTGTCAAGGCGAGTTAAGCTGTCTTCACCAATAACATCCACAAATTCTGAAGGTTTATCATCCGGAATTATCAATTCTGGCTGACCAAGAAACTCAGGTTTTTCACCATTTTTGTTTAAAGTTGCAATTTCATTTACCCTATCAACGGTAATTGGATGCATAGCCCCACCTTTTTCAAGACTAAACCACATTGTTTTCTTGAAGATATCGGTTTTTTGAAGCATTGCTGTCCCTCCTGCAAGCTCCAGTTTATTTAATCCTTTTGGAATTTCCTTTAATGCATCAAGGTATGTATCTAGCTCGTAGTTTAAGCAACACTTTAACTTACCACATTGTCCTGCAAGTTTTTGGGTGTTAATTGCTAAGTTTTGGTAACGGGCAGCCGATGTACTTACCGTTTTGAAGTTTGTTAACCAGGTGGTACAACATAATTCTCTTCCACATGACCCTATTCCGCCTAAGCGACCGGCTTCTTGTCGCATTCCAATCTGTCGCATTTCTATTCTAAATCGGAATTCATCTGCAAGTAATTTTAGTAGTTCCCTAAAATCTACTCGGCTTTCGGCAGTGTAGAAGAAGGTTCCTTTTTTACGGTCACCTTGAATTTCAACATCACTAATTTTCATTTGCAGGGCTAAGGTCTTAGCATGAAAACGAGCGCGATGCATAACCTTAGTTTCCTCACCTTTTACCTCTTTCCATTTATCCACGTCTTTTTCGTGTGCAAGACGGTAAAGTTTCCGAACTTCATCGCTCTCTGGAGAAATGTTGTTTTTAGAAAGTTGCAGACGGACTAATTCACCTGTTAAGGTTACATGTCCGATATCGTAACCTCCAAGTGGGCCTTCTACAGCTACCAGGTTTCCCGATTCTACGTAAATGTTGTTTTCGTTATGGAAGTATTCTTTTCGAGATCCTTTGAATCTCACTTCCACTATATCAAAAGATTTGCCCGCATTGGGGCTGTCTATATCGTTAAGCCAGTCAAAAACGTCCATTTTGCCACAACCGCCGTCAGTCATACAAGACCCATTGCTGTTGCAACCTGCTGGAGCGCCTCCGCTAGAACATGAGGTACATCCCATTATTTATGTATTCAATAAAGTTAGGTTTTTGGCTTTCACAATCTCCAGCACGCGAAGTGCAAAGTCCAAGAACACTAATTTTTTATTTAAGTTTCGTTCCAAATGGTATAAGGCTTTATCGATTTCTGAATTAAGCATTGCAATTTGCCCTGCATTAAGGAATCTGGCTAAGCCTTTTAGTTTATCCAAATGTTGGTTTGTGCTGTAAACCAAAGCTTCGGCGCCCTCATTTATAAAGAGAACTTCCCGAATTGTATGTTGACCGTAAGTTAGGAAATTCTTTTGTTCCTCCCTATTCAGGGCGCTAATTTCCTGGGACCAATTAATTAATTCTACTCCATCTGTTTTAATACAAAATCTGAAAAGGTCAAAGAGCTTCTCGGAGTATTCATCTTCAAAGGTAAGGGTTAATTTTAATGCTTTATTCACATCTCCCTCACACATTTGAGAAATTTTCGTTGCTTTTTGTTCTTCAACCCCTTTTTGTAAAACGAGGAAGCCCTTAATTTCTTCTCTTGAAGGCCTTTTTAAATTAAGTTTCTGGGTCCGTGAGATTATGGTGTTTAATATTTTCTCAGGGTCAGACCCTACAAAGAGTAACAGTGTTTTTGGTGGTGGTTCTTCTATAAATTTTAGAAGCATGTTTCCTGTTTCACCAAGATTTTCGGGGCACCACATGATTAAAAAACGATATTCAGACTCGTTTGGCTTAAGAGACATGTGTTTTATAATATCAGTAACTTCTGCCTTAGGAATATTTAATTGTTTATTACCACTATCAAGTTTTTCTCCCCAATCTGAAAGACTTAAAAAGGGGTTTTCGGTGAAGGCCTCGCGGAATTCTTTAAAAAATATTTCACCACTAACCCCAGATTTACCTGTAACATTAGGGTAAGGAAAGGTTATATGAAGATCAGGATGGGCAAGGTTTGCTATTTTTTTACAGTGTCCACATTCCCCACAGCTATCATTTGCCGACGGGTTCTTACAGCCTAATAACGCAGTGTAGGCCAAGGCTAGAGGCAGCGCTCCTACGCCGGGAGGACTCACAATAAGCTGGGCATGACTAACCCTTTCTGAGGTAACCTGATGGATAAGTCGTTCCTTAACTTCTTGATGTCCTAAAATGTCTGCAAACTTCATGTCCCTCAAAATTAAAAATTCTTTTGGTATCCTTATATTTGCGCATGGCAAGAATTATGGCTTTTGATTATGGAAGTAAACGAATTGGTATCGCAGTGACCGATCCGTTACAGATGATAGCCACTGGCCTTGAGACAGTTCACCCTGATAAGGTCATAGATTTTATCAAGAATTACATAAAAACTGAACAAGTAGAAATGTTTGTAATTGGTGAGCCTTTGCAGATGGATAGTAGTCCGTCAGAAATTACTCCCCACATTGTAGGTTTTATCCGGAAGTTAAAAAAACTATTTCCTGAAATCCCACAAGAAAGGATGGACGAGCGTTTTACAAGTGTTATGGCGCAGCGGACAATGATTGAGGGTGGAGCCTCAAAAAAACAAAGAAGAAATAAAGGGCTGATAGATACAATTAGTGCTACCATTATTTTGCAATCCTATTTAGAAAGAAAATCTTATTTATGATACTTCCAATTGTGGCGTATGGTTCGCCGATATTGAAAAAGAAAGGTGAAGAAATTGCACCAGATTATCCTCAGTTAAAAGAATTGATTGCTAACATGTATGAAACCATGTATAATGCACATGGAGTTGGACTTGCTGCTCCGCAGATAGGACTTGGGATAAGGTTGTTTATTGTGGATAGTGGAACTATTAACGATGAGGAGCCCGATCAAAAGCCAATGAAAAAGGTTTTCATCAATCCAGTTATCACTGAAGAGGCTGGTGACGAATGGCTTTTTAACGAAGGCTGTTTATCAATTCCAGATGTGAGGGAAGATGTGGAGAGAAAATCGAAAATTAAGATTGAGTATTTCGATGAGAATTTTAAGAAGTATATAGAGGAATATGAAGGGATTCCTGCAAGGATTATACAGCATGAATATGATCATGTGGAGGGGGTTTTATTTACCGATCATCTTTCAGGGATGCGCCGTACCATGATAAAAAAGAGATTAGATAAAATTACAAAAGGTCAAATTCGTATTGATTACAGAATGAAATTCCCTAAGAAAACTGGGAATAGACGATAGGTTTGATTTCTATAGGCATAAAAAAACCCGATGATTAATCATCGGGTTTTTTGTTTTAGTGTGAGTGGAAGTAAGAACTCTCGAATTGAGTTATTAGTTCTCTTAATTTTTTGACGTTTGCAAGATCTGCTGTTTGCTTACATTTCATACTATAAACAGATATTTGATGCAAGATTACGAGTTGTTTTTGGTACTTCTCGAATGCTGGCTTGTCGTTAGGGTCCGTAAGTTTAATCCTTTGGTGAAGAAAATACTGACTCGTAATATCCTGAATCTTTACCGCATGCTCCTCTTTATTCATTACCCAACGAATGAGTTGATTGTAATTAGGGGTAGCCGATTTTGTTAACTCATTAATTTGGTTCATCGATTTTTCGATGGTTGTGATGTGCTCCTTAATAAGGGCAACTCGAACTGAGTCATCGTAAATTCCGCAAGGAACTTCACAATGGGCCATTGCCTGCTTTGGTGTTGAAATTGATAAAACTCCAATAAAAAGTGCAGATAAAATTGTTAAGATTGTTTTTTTCATATTTCTAATTATTTGAACTTGGATTTATGGATCTAGAATCAGGGGTGTAATAGGATCTCGTGCATCCAGCAAGTATTACGATAAAACTAAAGAAAATTAAACCCTTTTTCATTGTTGCCAAATTAAGGGAATTTTTTCAAAACACTAAGGGTTTAAGGGGATTAAGGTTGAATTAAACTTGGTATTATCTTAAAAGGTGGATTGCGCCTTTTTGGACGCCTCTTTCGGTTTCGGTAAGGCCGGAATAAAGTAGTTTGTATAGATAAACTCCTTCAGGCATGTCTTCACCTTTGAATGTCCCATCCCATCCGCCATTTTCTGAAGGGTCATTCGTTTCATAAACTAATTCGCCCCATCGGTTATAGATAAGTAATCGTAATTCCTTTGTGCCATATGCTGAAAAGAAGAACACATCATTCAGTCCGTCGTTATTTGGGCTAAAAGCATTTGGACCAAAGATTTCTGTAAAGGGCACTATGCAAAGTTCAAGGGTGAATTCTGACTCACATCCTGCTGAATTTATCAGTTTTAAATTAGGCTGAAATATTCCTGTATCCGTGAAAGCGTAAAGAGGATTTTCGCCCAAAGTATAAGGAAGGGATGACCCATCCCCAAAATCCCATGTTCCAGATTCACCACCAATGGAATTATCGATAAAGTTTACCCTAGGATCTCTAAATGAAACGCAACGGTCATTGTGTGGGGATGTAGAAAAGAACGCCTCTACTTGTGGGTGACCTGGAATAATGAATTGAGTGTCCTTGAAGCATTTCGTGTTTAAATCAGTGATACGGATTCCATAGATTCCCGTTGGAGCCTCCAATTTTGAGTTAATAGCTGATTTTGAGTATTGCCATTTAAAACCATAATCATTGGGCCCTTGAGCACTGACCTCGGCAAAACCTATTTCACCGAAACATTGGATGGGGCTGGTGAAGGCAGTGGCCGTAATTTCTGGATGAATTGTTACTTTAATAGTATCCGAAATAGGGTCTGAACATCCGTCGGATATAGTTAAAATATAATCAACTGATGAAAGCGGTGTAACTTGGTAACTGGTTTGGTCTCCTAGTCCGTTATTCCAATTGAATTTGATACTGTCTGAATTGGATCCTCCAGATCCAAAGCCACCTATTGTTATTTGAGTTCCATAACAAACCGCTTTTGAAGTATCGCTCATTTCTAACAAAAGCGGGGGGGCTACATAAACTTTAACGCTATCAAATACATCACAAAACAAACCAGAATAATAATAATAAAGAGTGTGAAAGCCTTCCCCAGCTTGAGTAGGGTTGAACAAGGAGTCGGTTAAAACTCCCTTTCCGGTAAATATGCCGCCGCTCGGAAGTGCTCTTAACTTAAAATTATTGTTTATAAAGCAATATCCCTTATTTACGCCATTGAATATTATTTCTTTTCTTGGTGCAACTGAAATCACCATTGTATCTGGGCAATTTGCTGGCGCTGTATAAATTAAATTATGGTCCCCTTCGGAAACCAACGATGGATCGAATATTCCTTGATTTGAATCGATTAGGCCTGGGCTGCCACTCCAAATTCCGCCACGGGGAGATTCCTCAAGGTTAAATATTGGGCTTTCTAAACATAATGAAGTGTCGTTTCCCAAAATAGGGTCTAAATACACAGCCATTACTATGCTGTCGACACAAGTGTTTGCTGTATAATATAAAACGTGATTCCCTGGACCAGCAAGTGAGGGGATAAACTTGTAGCTCACATCAATTATCACCCCTGTTCCCGTCCATGTTCCCTGGTTTGGTTTTCGGCCTGTTTTGTTAAAGTTTAGGTTTAGCGTGTCGTCACTTGCGCAGAAAGTCAAAGTATCGATGGGAATGTCTGTCTTAATTACGTTAATGATTTTAAGTGCAGTACAACCGTCAAAGGAATAGGAAATACTGGCATCGAAATTAGTGCCATTTTTGAAGCCAGGAAAAAATTCCCCAAGAAGCGTGTCGGTAATTCCGATGCCCTTCCAAATTCCCCCTGCTGGATTAAAGCCAGTTAAAAGAAAGGTGTCTTGAAGTGGACACTTTATTTCATTAACCCCTGCTGAAATAGGTTTGACAAAAATCTTTACGGAGTCTCGGCACCCCTGCATTATATAATAGATTTTAGACTCACCTGGTCCAGCAAGGCTTGCCTGGAACTCTCCTGTATATTGGTTTGTAATCCCAGGCCCTGACCAAACTCCTGCCTCTGGTGTTGCCGTTAAAAATAAAGTTGGGTCATTCTGGCAGAGAGTATCTGCTCCTTGAATATTTAAATCGTCTACGTAAATTGTTTTTGTATCAGAGCAGCCATCAAAAGTATAAGTTACTACATAAACTCCCTGTGCATCAGGAGTGAATGTTCCGGTGGGAGTAATTTTTGGTCCACTCCAAGTCCCTCCAAGAGGATAATGGCCCGAAACATTAAATGGTGGAGAGCCTATGCATGCAGCTTCATTTCTCCCTGCAGAAATGGGTTTGACCGAAATCTTCATTGTGTCGGAGCATCCAGAAGCGGTGTAAATAATATTAAAATCACCTCCTCCAACGAGGCCTGGGTTGAACGTTCCATTTGCCGCGTTTATTACTCCTTTTCCAGACCAAAGGCCTCCTAGGGGTAAGGCTAATAGGTCAAACGCAGGGGAACTTTGACAAACTGTAGTGTCTCCTTGAGTTGTTGGTTTGGGCGTCACACTCATGGTGTAGATCGCCGTATCGGGATCAGCAAGTGTGGCATCGTTTAATATCACGGTATATGATGTGGTAACCGTTGGGCAAAGGATAAACGGTCCAACACTATCAGGTTGATTTGGAAGCCAAGTAAACCTATAAGTTGTTGGGTCACCTCCTTCTCCAGCAGCTAGAAGTTCAAAACATTCCCCTTCACAAATATTATTGTCAGGATCTGAGGAGGTGAGTGTTACCCTTATTGGGCAGTCGTTTAGGGAAAAAGTATTACTTACCTCGAAAGTCCATAGACTATCGCATTCATCCCGTACCCGGTAAATGTAGGTGAATAGATAGCTGTCATTTGCAGAGAAATCATTGGCCAGTCGGACTGTAATTTCATTGGTTGAATCACCCACACAATTTAGCGCCGTTGCTAAAATAATTTGGGGAGCCTCGGTCCCTATTAATGAAAAAATCTCATTATAAATGGAATCACAATGGACGTTTTTGTCCAAAATTACGGTAAATGAATTTTCATCGCAGGAGATCCCTTGAAATTCAGTAATAACAGGTGGGATGGGGTCGGGAATATCGGCTTCCCATCTTGCTCTAAATCCACTAAAGGATAAGCTCGCATCTGACTTGAAGTTTACCGTTAAACAGCCGCTGCCAGCGACAATAGCAGGAGGCAGGGTAGTTCCTGAATAGGCAGATCCTATTTGTGGAGAGTTAATATTAGGCCCATCGAAAAAACGTATGCTGTCGATTTTATTTTCGGTTTGAAACTCGGAAAACAACAAGGTGATTGAATTAGCTTGACTAATACAAATTGAAAAAGTTAAGTCCTCATCGTGGTCGTAATTTTCGTTGTTCCCTGCGTCACTATCCAGTAAAAATCCTTCACAATCAAATACGGTAGTATTTGTCATGTTATATTCTCCTTGGGCGAATGCTTGGCCCAAAGAAAGGAGAGTAATCACGAGATATGATGATAGTTTTTTCAAAAATCTATTTCCTTATTGTAAGGTTTGTGGTAGTAATAATATTGCTTTTATTTCCTGCTCTATCGCGCACAAAGATGGTGTAAAACGTTTGCTCTTCACCACCGTTTCCAATTAAAAAAGTGTTGGCAATCTTAATCCTGAAGTTTCCTTTAACCTTTAATTCTTCTCCGTCTGGAGTTACGGGAGATAGGTAAAATAAATCGGCTTTAGTTAGTCTATTGTCTAAGACTGAAACCGATAATGAGTCAGGGCTTTTATATCCTAAATCGCCATCTGCATCTGAAAAGCTGACTTTAATAATTATTGAGTCTTTAAATTGAGTAACTGTGCTAGGATTAATACTAGCAAAGGCAATTTGAGGTATAGCGCGTAATTCTTCCTCATCATCTTTGCACCCGGTAAAAAGGCTGAAAATAATTGAAAACCCAATAATTGCGGCTCCTATTTTATTATTGAAGTGTAAACGCTGCATAAGTTTTTATAAAATTCTCACTACCCTTTCCTGGAATTTCTTTTGCTGTCGAATGATTCTCGTCCTTTACAAAAATCCGCATAAATATTGTCTCCCCTTTTGTCCCTATTGAACCCGGCTGAATAGTGGTTTTGAAATTGTAGTTTACATTTTCGCCCTTAATTCCGGGGTGTGATATGCTGCTGCCATCGTATGTGGCAGAAAGTTCCGTAGCCTCAGTAAAGTCATTTAATTTATTGCTGAAAAGTACTTTTTCAATTTCAAGGGAATTGGTTGGACTGGTGTCATCGCTCAAGCTGAACCATATCTCCAGGTTAAAACCACTTGAGGGGAAATTCATTGGGGAATTTGAGCCATTTCTTGAGAGTCTGTTTGAAGACCCATCGGCGAAAGCCACTATGCCATTGAGTTGTGGCTCGTTATTTGGAATTGCAGGAGCATTTCCTAATTGATCTAAAGCCCCTTCGTTTATCCAAGTTTTTATGTTTTCAATATACTCTGCTTGCTTGTTTGGCCAATCCGAATCTGGGTCGACTTCCAATGGCATTCGGGCTTCAAAATCGTTTAAATTGGTGGTTAATCTCAAGTATAACATGCTCGCTGCCGCATCCTCAGGAGTTACCCTTAACAGTGCTGCATTTTGATTGTCAGGTTTAGTTACGGGCTGCAAAACAAGACTATTGTAGGAACTTTCTATGGTTCTAAAGTCGGGTTCAAAAGTTCCGTCGTGGCATCCGCTATTGGCGCATGTAGGACCGAAAATATTTTGATGAATTCCAGTGATTGTATTGGGGTCGACAATTACTTTTGTGGTATCTTTTGTAGAGTCGCCGTCTTTTTTGTCGTAGGGATTAGCAGGCAAAGGGGTATCCTTCGTACATCCAGCCAAGAGTAGAAAAATTAGGCTTACGCCGATGATATTTATGCCGCAGATTTTCATATTCTATCGAACCAAGATTTTGCGTTAGCGTCTAATAGTCCCGCTCCCATTACTTCAGATTTTATCCCTAGAAATTCAGCGATTGTTGGTACACAATCAGAACTGTCTCCCACTGGGTTAGACTCGGTTCCCACCGAAAGGTTCGTTGGCATACCTGGACCTGCAATCATTCCAAAAACCCTTCTGCTATTGGCGTCGCTATCGTGATCGAACGAAGCCCAATTATTTTCGTCAAGGATTGGGTTAGGCTCATAGTTTCTTCCATGCTCCGGGGTTACCACAATTGCCGTGTTTCCTGCCATCTCTGGAATTTGAGTTTGGATGTAGTTCCATAAATGTCCTACAGCATGATCGGCGCGATGAAGAGATTTTAGGTAGCCAGTGTAGTTCCCGTGGCAGGCATCAACGCTCGACATGTTTACAACGGTTACAGTAGGTTTGAACCATTTCATTACCTCGCAGGCGTACCCTACTGTGCGTAGATCGCCCCCTCCTGCACCTGGTGGAAATGAAATTTGCCCTTGTTTGGTTTTTTCCAAGGTCACTTTTAGAAAGTTCTTTATGTCTTGGCGCTCCTCAAAAGTGTTTTTCACTCCAGAAACTCCAGAAGCCACTGTGCTGTATGAGTTATTGAGAAAAAGGCGCATCTCTTCAATTGGCGCCAGTTGTTCTTCGGGATGGAAAACCTTGGAGTTCGCTAAATATTTATTTCCGTAATTTCCGAAGGTGATATTGGGCTCGATGAAGTTTCCTCCATAGCGTTCTCCATAATCTGGATGATTGCTGTAATTTAAAAGCGGAACGCTGTTTCCAATAGTATTTCCCACAAACCACGTTTTTGTAGCAGGGATGTCTAGATGCTTTCTTGCGTATTCAAAAATGCTCGGATAAATTGGGCGTTGCTTTAAACCTTGATTTACGCCGTAATTTCCAGTTACCAAGGTGTTGAGCCCTGTGAAATGGCCTGTTCCGCTTTTGGAAAAACGTAGTTCTGGGAAAAGAATTCCTTGCTCTTGAATGGTTTTTGATAAAATTTGAGGAATGGGCTCCGATCCGGTTGTCTGTCCGGGAAGGTTGGTTCCATAAGCAATTTTTGCTTCTGGTGGCGCTCCGGTTAGCATGTTATACATTATATTGCCCTCGATGTCTATACCCTGGCTGTCGGCTAAATACCGTTGAAGTGTCGCTTCTTGCTGCCTTACACCTCCACCAAAAAGGACATAAACCACATGGCCCGCCATGGGAGATGGCGTTTTGGCAAACAATCTGCCAGATGGTAAAATGTATGGCGCAAAAATGCTTCCTGCCGCAATGGCTGCTGAGTTTTTTATAAATTCTCTCCGCTTCATAATCCTCCTAGTAGTAATAGTATTCGTTAGACAATGCAAAGGAGATGTACACCATTTCGGAGGTGACATTTGAGTTTGCGTTAATATAATTTCTGAAGTAGGTAAACTCCAGCTCGCTTGGTTCGCGGATTAAAAATCTTTTGTATGTATCGAAAATGAAGACATCCACTTCTGCTCGCATTAAACTATCCGATGGTATTAAAACCTCTGGATCATTTAAAAAGTTTGTAAGAATCACATCATTTATCACCTCCTTATCCCCATTAGCTTCAATAAGACTTGTGATTTCGAAAAGTTTATCCGCGCTAAGCGCCTTTTGAAAAAGGTTGGCGTAAAGGATGGAGATGTATTGCTCCGGTGACTTCTCCTTTGTCTTTACCGTATTGGGGGGTAAAACATTGACGTCATTTATTTCATAAGTAATGTCAGGGTCAGGAGCGATGCAACCCTGAGCGCAAACCAAGGCTACAACCGCAAAAATAAAGGGTTTAATCGAAGTTGGCATATTCATCGGTTTTTAAAATTTGTTCCTGCATCCATTGGAAATTTTTGGTTTCCACAAATTCTGGGAGAATGGCATTGATTTCGGAAGCATCTGGTGAGCGGCTCATTAATGTGGTGTACATCCACATGATTATCCCTTGGTAAAATTCGAGGGAATTAGATACAATTTCTATGTAATCCCCCTTATTTTGACCCGGTTTCCCTAGAACAGTTGTGCTCACATTATTTTGAATCATCTCGTAGGATGCATTGAATTCGTTTTTTGTAGGGAAGCGGAAATACAAATTATCGAAGGTCGCGTTAATAAAGTTGAAGGTATTCATGTTTATCTGGTCGTAGATTGCATTGTTCACCAAGCGGGCGAAAACCTCGCGAATGTCAATACTGTCCCGCATAAACTGCTCCTCCATTTCAATAACATGAATTAACTTCTGTCTTTCGGCTTTTCCAATCTGCATTTTCACCGAATCACCTTCGAGGGAATCTCTGAAAATACCGTTTGTGAGGTTGCCAATACTCTGGTTTATTACCCCATTTGAAGCCGCCTCAATCATCCGCACTTTGGATAACTCATAAAATCTGTGATAATAGGCTTGGGAATAGGAGCCGTCACCTTCTACGAAAGTGGTGTCAAGCTGAAGTCGGCGAATTAAGTCAATTCGGGTTTCCTCGTTCAAATCATTTTCCTTGAGCTTTGCGACTTCTGCGTCCATTTCAATGTCTAAAGGCTCACGTCCAATTAGATCAATAAACAAGCGATTCACATAATTTTCGATAACGGCAGACGGAATTCCTTCAAGGGGATTTATGGTGTTATTGGGCACTACCAACTTTTCCTTTTTGCAGGCAGCAAAAGTTAATGTAGTCAAAACCATGAAAAGTGGCAGAAAACTTCTTATCCCGGAGATCATATAAAATTTATAGTTAATGAATTAAGTTTACGTGTGATTTTCAAAAAAGATTAAACTTAAATATAATCTTTACTAAGCTTATTAAAGAATTGGAATAGCGAAATACATTAATCTGGCGGTAATTCTTGGTCGTCGTCTTTTAGTTTATCTCTGAATTTTCGCCAAGCAGCTTTACGGTCTTTTTTCGTTTCCGACTCCACCTTTTTGGCTCCTTGTAATTCGGTGGGAATGTCTTCGCCTGATGAACTCGTTTTTGGCTTTCCGAGAATCGAATTAATTTCGTCGTTTATTATTTTTTTAAGTTCCTTTTTTTCTTGTTGGAATTCGGTTTTTATTTGCTCCTTAGTACTCACCTTATCGTAAGCAATTTTTGGATCATTGATTGGGCCGGTCATCTTAATGAAAAGGGCGGTTTTTCCAGAACCGTCGTCTTCAACCACACCAAACTCCGTGTTTTTAAGTTTGTTTGATTTCTTAGCAAGTAGCTGACTAATAAGTACTTTTATCTTATAATCCACTATGTTTTCGAAAGTGTGGGTTCCTGATATTGTTAGGTCAATAGCGTTTGAAACAATCTCCATTGTAGGAATAAAAATGGTTTCTTTTTTTATGTTTATCGTGTTTTTAAGGGTGGAGAATTGGAGGTCTCGAAGTTCATTCACATCCACAAAACTGCCAAGAGCTAGCAGCGGTTCGAAATTTAAAAGCTTTCCTTCTTCAATAAGCACATCAGTGGTTACAAGAATTTTATCAGTTTTAATATTCCATTGCGGGTCGTAAAGGGTGAAACTGTTTATTTCTGCGGTTAGCAAACCCTCTAAATTCTTGTCGATTATTACATCTTGCCCAAAGTTTTCAAGGGAGATAAAAAGCTTTTTGATATTGATTTTCTTCACCGAAGCCTGGACATCGGCCATAATGGTGTTTTTTACTGAAGTGCTCAACTCTCCACTTACTTTCACTGAGCCGTCCATGCTTTTAAAAGCAAGATTGGAGGTGCTTAGTTTTCCTTGCGAAATTGCAATGTTTCCGCCAAGGCTTGTTGCCGAAAAGTCACGGTATTCTAACTTTCGAATATCTACTGAAAGCCTTGCTGAAAGGCCAGGGTTTATTACAAAGCTGTAAGGTTCTGGTGCCGTTTGGGCTTGCGCCGAAGATTGGTTTGGACCCGGGTTTAGCTCTTCCCTATCGGCTAGACCGAAATCTTTAAGATTAATATAACCCGAAGTTAAATTTCCCTCTATTTCGAGGCGATTTTTTCCGGTAAGTAAAAATGACGGAAGGTTTTGGCAGGTCCCATTTATGTTGAAATCGGAGTCGCCGTATTTTCCAATAAGCTCAGAAATTTTTAAATATGCGTTATCCACATCAAGCATTCCCTTCACGATTTTTATAGGCGCAAGATCTTTAATGTTTAAGGTCGCATTGTCGAAAAGCACCGTTCCACCGGTTTTGGTTTTCCAAAGGTTTGTTCCCGATTTTAAATCGTCAAGCTGACCTTTTGTAAAAAGATTTACATGAGCCTTCCCGGAGGCGCTTACCAAATTTTCGGACGGAATAAATGCTTTTGCATCAGCTAAATTTAGCTTGGCGATAAGCGATGTGTTAATAAACGGCTTATCGAAATTGGACATGGCGAATTTGCCAGAAAGCGGCTCGCCTTCAAGTTTTGCTTGAATTGGATCCAAGGTTATTGAAGCTGTGGTGGCACTTTGGTTTACTCCATTGTTGAAATTCCCCTTAAGATTTACCGCAGTTAACGCCTTTTTATATTGCTTTGACAGAATGGTCCCGTTTTGTATTCCAAAGTCGACATTGATATTAGGATTGCTAGTTTTACCCATTAATCCGGTCATGGAAGCATCGAAATAGAAAGTTCCCGAGCTGCTGTATTCCTTGACATTGTCGCTAATTGAATTAGGAAGCAGACTCAAAAAAGCAGCAAGATCTACCTTCT
>JBLIKP010000061.1:0-14802 GCA_047635375.1 Sphingobacteriales bacterium
TCTTTATTGGTTTGCTTTTCTCTTCCATAAGCTTTAACCACTCTTATTCCGGAAAATACCTCCTGCACAAAGCTGCTCAGATTGGAGAGCTGGCCTTGAATCAATTCGCTTTTTTTGTTAATTATATTGTTCACAAAATAAATTGTAATTGCCAAAAGGGGTAAGGGAGCTAGGCTGTAAAGGGTTAATTTTGGGTTGACAGATATCATCGCCGAAATGGCTAAAATGAAAAGTGTGGCTAGGTTGATGGTATACATAATGGCAGGGCCAATATACATGCGCACTCTACTCACGTCTTCGGTGATGCGATTCATTAAATCTCCGGTGTTGTTTTTTCGATAAAAGGCAAGGGACAAATCCTGGTAGTGGGAGTAAATCTCGTTTTTTAAATCAAACTCAATGTATCTAGAGACCACTATTATCGTTTGCCTCATGAAAAACATGAAAACACCCTTTAAAATAGCCAGTAAAATCACAACGCCGCCAAAAAGAAGAAGGCCTAATCCGAAAAGCTGAAACACCCCTGGCTGCAGTGCGGTTTGGTCATAGAGGTGATAAAGGAAAATATTTTCGCGGATTAAATTAAATGCATGCCGAATTATCTGGGCAGGGAAAATTCCAAAAACATTGGAGATAACCACAAAAAACATCCCTAATAAGAGCATTAGGCGATATTTGAAAAGGTATTTATTTAAATACTTGAGAGATTTCATTTATTGGAAATTGGTACCCCTTTTTAAAGCTTGTTAATTTTTAATATTTGGGAGGGTGTAAATTAGCACGTTTATTATTAAAATTGCACCTTTGCAAAATAAGTAAATAGTTGATTTATGAGAGAATCTATTTCAAAGCCAATGGACACAGTAAGCCAAATTTTCGATCAGTTTCAGAACATGGGACATAAGGAAATTGTTTTCTGCAATGACCCTGCAACCGGATTAAAAGCAATAATAGCAATTCATGATACAACTTTGGGTCCTGCCCTAGGCGGAACAAGATTTTACAACTATACTAACGAACAGGAGGCATTGCAGGATGTTTTAAGACTTTCAAAGGGAATGACTTATAAAGCTGCAATTTCAGGATTAAATCTTGGTGGAGGAAAGGCCGTAATTATTGGTGATCCAAGCCAGATAAAATCTGAAGCGCTAGTTCGTCGATTCGGCAAATTCGTAAATACCCTTTCAGGAAATTATATAACCGCGAAAGATGTGGGTACCCTTACTCAGGATATGGTTTACATCAGCATGGAAACAAAACATGTTGTTGGATTACCACAATCAATGGGTGGAGGTGGAGACCCATCACCATTAACCGCTTATGGTGTTTATATGGGGATGAAAGCTTGTGCACGTGAAGTATATGGAACAGACAACCTTGCTGGCAAGAAAGTTGCAGTTCAAGGAGCTGGCGCTGTTGGTGAGCATCTTATAAAATACCTAAGAAACGAAAATGCAACGATTTTCGTTACCGATATTAATAGGGAAAGGTTGGGCCATGTGTCGGCGCATTATGAGGCTAAAGTCATTGATGGAAAAGGTTTTTATGATTTGGATATGGATATTTACGCTCCTTGTGCCTTGGGCGCTACAATAAACGACGATACCATTAAAAAGCTTAAGTGTCAAATTATTGCCGGTGCTGCAAACAATCAATTAGCCGATGAGGTTAAACACGGAAAGGCAGTGGTGGATAGTGGAATTCTTTACGCTCCAGATTTCCTAATTAATGCCGGTGGATTAATCAATTCATACGCTGAGCTTGTTGGATATAACAACCAACGTGCAATGCAAGCAACAGAAATGATTTATCAGGTTACTCAATCGATTATTGAGAAATCTAAAAATGAGAATATTACAACTACTTCGGCGGCTAATAAAATCGCTGAAGAAAGAATAGAGGCTGCAAAGGCGCTTCGTGCTTATTAATTTTTTTTATACTCCCTAAGGGAAAACAAGTTCTTAAATATAATGCTTAATAGACGGCAATTACGTGTTAGGGTACTGCATATGCTATATGCCTACCAAAACGATGGGGAAGACACAAACCTAAAACTGTGGAAGAAAAAACTTCACGGTATGGTGGATACAGTAGAGAAGGAATTCTACTTTATCGCTTACATAATTTCTCAATTAAGTTTGCTTGAAGAAGCTGATGTTAAGCAACGCGCTGATAAGTGGGTGCCTACTGAGGAAGATAAAAGGGCTATCGCTAAAATGGCGGAAAACCCCTTTATCAAAGTACTTCAGGAAAGTTCTGATTTGGCCTACCATGTGAAGAAGCACAAACTTGCTCATCATGAGGACGCTTCGGTTGTGAGATCGATTTTTAGAGAGGTAAAGAAATCTTCGCATTACCGCGAATATCTTGCTTCTGAAAACGACCCGCAAAAGGATAGGAAATTTTTAGTGGCTGTATTTAACCACTACATCCTTCCTAATGAATTATTTCAGCAACATTTCGAAGAGATATTCATTACATGGCCAGTTGATGAGGAAACTGTAGAAGTTTTGGTAAACAAGTTTTTAAAGAACTTTCCTTACCAAGTTGAAACTCCTCCAGATTTATATCAATATCCGCCAAGCTGGGATGAGGATATGAAATTTATGGAACAGCTTTTTGAGGTTACCCTTAAAAGTGGTGATGAATTTTCTGACTTTGTGGCCAACAAATCAAAGAACTGGGATGTTGAGCGTCTTGCTGTTTTGGATAATATTATCCTAAAAATGGCAATCAGTGAATTCCTTTATTTTGAAAGTATCCCTGTTAAAGTTTCGTTAAACGAATACATTGATATTTCGAAAAACTTCAGCACACCAAAATCAAAGAAATTTGTAAACGGTGTTCTGGATAAAATCCTTAAATCATTTAAGGAGGAAGGAAAGATTAAAAAAACGGGAAGAGGCTTACAAGAGTAGCTTCCAAAAAAAAATTAAATGAGTAATAAAGTTACATTGATTCCAGGTGATGGAATTGGACCAGAAATAGTAAAATCAGTAAAAACCGTAATTGAAGCACTCGATGTAGATATTCAATGGGAGGAGCATAACGCGGGGATAATAACATTTGAGGAGTCAGGAGAATTAATTCCAAAGGCTTTAATAGAGTCTGTTAAGACTAATAAAATCGCTTTAAAAGGCCCTATTACTACGCCAATCGGCAAGGGTTTTAAGAGTGTTAATGTTCAGCTTAGGCAGATGTTTGATCTGTACGCAAACGTACGTCCATCATTGTCTATTGAAGGGGTGAAGACACCTTTTGACGATGTGGATTTGATCATCTTCCGCGAAAACACTGAAGGATTATACTCTGGTCTTGAGCTTTGGGATGAGGCTAATCAAATTGCCGATGCTGTAGCGAGAGTTACAAGGGCTGGTGCTGAGCACCTTATTCGTTTTGCTTTTGAATATGCGCGTAAGCATGGTAGAAAGAAAGTTACAATTGTCCATAAGGCTAATATCCTTAAAATCACCTCCGGTCTATTCTTAAATATTGGTAGAGAAATCGCAGTAGAATACCCTGATATCGAGTGTGACGATAAGATAATCGACAACATGTGTATGCAGCTGGTAAGGAATCCAGAAGATTTCGATTGTATTGTAACCACGAACCTTTTCGGAGATATTTTATCTGATTTATGTGCCGGATTAGTAGGTGGATTAGGAGTTGTTCCTGGTGCGAATATAGGTGAAGAAATTGCTATATTTGAAGCCGTTCATGGATCTGCCCCTGATATTGCTGGAAAGGGCATCGCCAATCCAACAGCATTAATGCAGTCGGCGATAATGATGTTAAGGCATATGGAATATAATGTTCAAGCCGATAAATTAGAAAAAGCTTTATTGACAACCCTAGCTAACCCTGAAACTAGAACAGGTGATCTGGGTGGGTCTCTAAATACTCAACAATTCACAAATTGTATTATTGAAAACTTAAACAATTAGTCAACATGAAAATGATTTTAAAATTTGTTCCGGTACTTCTAGCAATAGCGTTAGTTTCTTGCCAGAGTGAGTCGGCTTCTGAGAAAGCAGCAAAGCAACTTTCTCCAGAAATGGTTGAAAACGAAGCTACGGCTGATAATCCTTCGGCGATTACCTCAGGAAGTCCAGCATTTGATTTCGCTAGTGAAACTTTTGAATTTGGAAAAATCACCCAAGGTGAAAGCGTAAGCTTTTCTTTCAAATTTAAAAACACAGGAGATTCTCCATTAGTGATTTCAAGCGCAAATGGTTCTTGTGGATGTACCGTTCCAACTTGGCCTAAGGAGCCTATCGCTCCAGGAAAAGAAGGAGTTATCGAGGTTACTTTCAACAGTGAAGGTAAAATGGGAGTTCAAAACAAAACAGTTACGCTTGTAGCTAACACTACCCCAAACACAAAAGTGCTTTATTTAAGAGGAGAAATTTTAGCTCCCTAATTTTTAAAAAAAGAAATATGCTATTTAACTCAATATTTTTAATGGGCGGCGACGCAAGTCAAGGTTCAGATAATCCTTTAATGTCAATGCTTCCAATTATTTTAATTGGAGCTGTGATGTATTTCTTCATGATTCGTCCTCAAGTAAAAAAGTCGAAAGATCAAAAAAAATATATTGCCGAAATCAAAAAAGGTGACGACATAATTACCATTGGCGGAATCCACGGTAAAATCGCTGATGTAAAAGAAGATTCTTTCATCATCGAAGTTGAAAACAATGTAAGATTGAAAATTAATAAGGCATCTGTTTCTTTAGACGGAGCCACGATTGCTAAATAATCGAATAAAAACTAATATTTTTGGGCTGCTTTATGTGAATAAAGCAGCCTTTTTAATTTGCCGATGATAACAACCAATACAGCGCCAAAGCCCAATTTAACACGCAAGAATGCCGTGGTGTTTGTATTGTGCCTTGTGGTTGCGATTTTCTTTTGGGGCATTACATCGCTTTCCTATACCTTCAATACTGAGGTTCAAATAAACATCAATCCTTCAGGGCTCCCCGTAAATAAATCGGTTGACGCAAGCTTTCCTAGCACGGTAAGAGCAATCATTGAAATAACAGGTTGGAATTACTTAAGTATGGGGGAAAGCGGACTAAATGAAACGGTGGATATCAATCTACGGAATTCGTTTGACGGACAAAGTATTAATTTAAAAGACAAGCTTCAGCAAGGATCAACCGGCAGTTCTCCCTTTAAAATCCTTTCAGTAATACCTGAAAATTTTAAACTTCATCTTATTCCCACTAAAGGAAAATTCGTTAAAATAAAAAGCGGACCATCTATCCCGTTGGAAAAAGGGTTTGGACTAACGTCCGAAATAAAATTTGATCCAGATAGTGTGTGGGTTACGGCCCCTGAAAAAATATTGGACGGTCTTGATGAAATCAGTATAGATTTAAGCGGAGTAAAGCCATTCAATTCAGATGTGGATGATTTATTCCCGATCGAAAAAATCAAAGGTGAGGAAGTTAAAATAACCCCTGAATTTACCACTGTAAGCGCGAGGGTGGGTAAAGTCACCCAAAAATCAATACAGGTTGAAATAACACCTTTAAATCCGCCTGGGAAGGCCGTTCAATTACTTCCTGAGATGGTGATGGTGAACTTTTCGGTGCCCTTTGATAGGTACGAGAAAATTAACGCCGATAGCTTTATCCTAGTGGTAGATTTTACCAACTTTGAGGGTTTGGAATCTTTGGAAGTCCAAACGATAAAGCAACCAAGCTTTATTTCAGGTTTAAGAATTACTCCCCCCTTTGTGAATTATATTATTCGAAAATGAGAAAGATTGGATTGACAGGAGGCATAGGTACTGGGAAAACCACGGTTGGAAAGATTTTCGCAGTGTTGGATGTCCCCGTTTATTCAGCAGATGACCGTGCTAAATGGCTAATGTCAAATGACGCAGTCGTTCGGGAGAATTTAATTAAAGAGTTTGGAGGAGAGGTGTTTAGCGATAATGGACTGAATCGTCCGTTTTTAGCCGAAATTGTTTTCTCAAACCCCAATAAATTAAAAGCGCTTAATTCCATTGTTCACCCTGCAGTAAGGAATGATTTTGAACTTTGGTGTGTTAACCAGAATTCTAGTTACGTACTAAAGGAAGCCGCCATCTTGTTTGAAGCTGGGCTAAACAAAAGTTTAGATCAAGTGATTTGTGTTTCCGCCGATGTAGAATCACGTATTTCAAGGGTAATTGGTCGTGACGGTGTGACTAAAGAGCAGGTGCTTGCGCGGATAAATAACCAAATGGACCTTTCTGAAATCGAAAAATCATCAGATTTTGTAATTCATAATAACCCCGGTGATTCGTTAATTCCCCAAGTGATGGAGATTCACAACAAATTGAGAAATGGCTAAGCTGGAGAAAGAAGATTTTTACATTGATAGCTTAGGCCGATATGTTTTTACTGAACATTACCACCTTAAGCGCGGATTTTGCTGCAAAAACATTTGCAAACATTGCCCCTATGGGAACTCTGCCAAAGATAGGGAAGACGCAAAAAAGAAATAAAAAAAGCCATTCCGAAATCGGAATGGCTTTTTACTTTTATTAAAGCGGACTATTAATTTTTAATGATCCGTTGGGTTAACGTATTTCCATTTCCATCAGAAACTGAGATTAAATAAACTCCAGCGTCTAAATCGCTCAACGTTAGTTGAGTTGATGTAATGTTATTTAGCATTTGGCTTTTTAGGATTCTTCCTGAAATATCCATGATAATTAAATTTCCACGTTCAATTGCATTTTCCAGCTTAACATTCAAATTACCATTAAATGGATTTGGGAAAAGGGAAAGCGAGTTATTGAAACCAATTGTTTGGATTGAGGTATTGGTTTTAACCTCTCCAATCGTGCTCTTGGTGGTATTGGTTATCACTGGCTCATTGAAATCAAAGATAATGGATGCTGTATTTTCAATCACGGTTTCCTCTGGTAGAGAAGCAACAGGTTTGATTGAATATTGAACATATCCATGAGATCCTGGCTCGTCAACATTACTGTCTGGAAGGAATATGTCGTCAAATCCAAAGTTCACTAAACGACCTTCGATAACGCTGAATTCAACATCATGGCTACTACCTACAATCGTCAGGGTGGAGAAATCTAAATCTGTGTCGATTTCGTCTTCAATATTGATAAAAATTGCAGTGTCATTACCAGTATTTTGGAAGCGGATGGTGTAAAGTAATTCATCAGGGTTTAGTCCGATATAGTTATTTTCACCCTTTCCTTCTGGGACCACTTGTTTGTCGTTAGGGTCATAAGACGCTCTAACTTGCTGAACTAATTTATGGCTGTTATTTGCAGGGTTAACATCATCAGTAATAGGAGTAACCTCAACTATAGAAACCAAAGAGTCTTCGAAAGTCGCATTAAGTTTAACTTTTCCGTTTACTTGGAAATAAAGATGTCCGCCTGGAACTAAATCAAGGAAATCCCAAGTGATAACCCGAGCGGATGTATCATGTGTAGCCCAAGTAGGATTAGAACTCGACACCTCGATTAACTCATCGTAAGCAAAAGTAACCGTTCCGTTCATCGCTTCAGAGCCAATGTTTCTCACATTAATCCCATAGTAGGTTTCAAACCCTGGTCTAGTTCGGCCAAAGCCAGTAACTTTAACACTAAGGTCTTTTATGCTATCAGGTCTGGTTAAACCAAAGAAATATGGGCCGTAATGCTTTCCTGAGCCATCTGTTTGAAAATCGTAGGTCCCGTTATTCGTTGCAGGTTCCGTGATAGTCCAATTTGAAGGAAGCGTAACTTTTAAATTATGATTCCCTGTGTCCTTAAATGTCATGAAATAAGAACCCCCTTCTTGGGTGTTTCTATGGATATCGTCTGGGGTTAATGATACCAATATATCATCAAGTCCATTTTCCATTGAGTCTCTCTTTCCATTTCCATTAGCATCAAAATAAACTATGCCGAAAAGGGTTTCCTTTTTTTCTCGTTGTCCTACTTCCGCACAACTCGTGCTGGTGCATGAGTCGTTTCCAGTTATGGTAAGGCAAACGAAAATTGAACTATCAGGGGTATTTAATATTTTAATTGGATTTTGTTCTGTACTCTTTGTTCCATCATTAAAGTCCCAAAACCATGAGGTTGCGTTCTGTGATTTATCCACGAAAAATAGTGTATCACCCTTCATTTCATAGGAGAAATGCGACATACAGTTGTTATTCGTGGTGTCATTTGAAACAAAAATTAAATGTTGTGCAGTATCAGAACATTGCATGCTGTCGCCGAAAATGGTTAGCGTCACCATGTATTCTCCAGATTCACCGTAGGTGTGCACTGGGTTTTGGGTGGCGCTTGTGTTTCCATCACCAAAGTTCCAATTCCAAGTGGAAGCATTCAATGAGTGGTCTAAAAATGCAGTCGTTAAACCTTGAACTTTCGTTTCGAACTTTGCTCTACACGCTGAGGTGTCGATATCCACAAATACAACTTTGCATAGGGTGTCTGAACAATCAGCTGTAGTAACAATTAAACAAACATTGTATTCACCTGAGTTTGCATATTGGTGGTTTGGTGCTGGTCCTGAACCTGAGGTTGAATCCCCAAAGTTCCAGCTGTAACTCGCAGAATCTTCCCTATGGTTAGAAAAGAAAAATACGTTTCCTTCTCCGTTGGATTCAAAACCGAAGTTTGCAGAACACTGATTTGAGGTAGTATCTTCAAACACAAAAATAATTCGGTTGGCAGTATCCGAACATCCGGTAGAGTCGTTTATAGTTAATGTAACTACAAATTCTCCGTCATTTGGGTAGGTGTAAACTGGATTAGGCTCAAAAGATCCTGCACCATTACCAAAATCCCAATTGTGGGATAGCCCTGATCCTCCAAAACTTTTGTCAAAGAAATTCACTGTTCGGCCATTTAATTCATGCTCAAATGCAGCAACACATTCCTTTGTATTTGTATCGGCAATGCTTACAATTTTAGAAAGTGAGTCGAAGCAGTTAGAACTGTCAGAAATAATTAGCAAAACTTGATATTCACCAGGTCCATTGTAATTGTGAACGGGGTCCTTCTCTGTGCTTTGTCCGCCATCACCAAAATGCCATTCAAAAATATGGCCTCCGGAGGAATGGTTTGAAAATGTCGCTTGATTTTCAAGGACTTCAAAATTGAAATTCGCTATACAAGCAGGTTGAGTTGTGTCGGCAATTACGTTGATTCTTAAAATTGCAGTATCGCAAGAAAAAGAATCACAAATCATATAGGTTAAGGAATCAGCACCTTCGTAATTGAATTCAGGTTCATATTGAATTAAATCCCTTGAAAGCACCAAGGCGAAACCATTTTTAGGACCGTTTGAAATACTTAAACTGTAAAAATTGGAATCTGGGATAAAGTCATTTGCGGTGACTTTTACATCAACAGAGCCATTCTTGTCGCAAATGTCATGGTCGTCAATTGCTGAAATCGTTCCTTGGCTAAATGCCGCTGAAATTCCAATAAAGGTTAATAAAACTGTGAAAATAGATTTTTGCATGATAGTTGGGTTTGGTTATGTTATTGTGACCAAATTTTTTTAATGAGGTTGCACTAAAATGCTAAAAGTACTCATAATTCTATTTGTATTCCCTTATTTATTAAGGATTTAAATAAGTTTTAAGGGAAGTAACATAGTCTTCAAAAGCTTGAATTCCAACTGGGGTTATTGTACATTCTGAATGCTGATAGTTGTTTTTAAACGATTTATTAACCGTCAAATAATCGGCTTTAGCCAGCTTTTGAACCTGAACACTCAAGTTTCCCGCAGTGTATTCAGTTTTCTCTTTTATATAATTGAAATCGGCGGTTTTTCTGGAAATCAAGACCGACATAATTGCAAGTCTAATTTGAGAAAACCACTGCAATTGAACCCTATCTCAGCAAATAAAGTAGTTTATGTTTAAATTAAAATTAGTTACAAATCTTCTTCAACAAGAAATCGTATTTTTAGCCATGTCCAGAATAGCAATTCTTTTTATTAGTGCGCTCCTTTTGCAGTCATGCAACGGTTTTTCACAAAAAATCAATGGGGTGAATTTTGAAGCACCACCAAAGGAAATTGATGATTCATGGACCCAAGGCATCAAAGAAGTCAATGGAAACTTTGTATCGATCGTCCCCTTTGGTTTTTCACGGGCAGGGTCGACCTCGCTTGGATTTGATTATCCTCGCCAGTGGTGGGGTGAGTCGGTTGAGGGGTCGATGGAAACTGTTAGAATGGCAAAGAAAGCCGGAATGGGAGTGATGCTTAAACCTCATGTGTGGATTGGTGGTGGTGTTTGGGTAGGTGATTTTAATCTTGATTCACCAGAAGATTGGGAAAGCTGGGAAGCCGACTATTCTAAATATATCTTAACCTACGCCAATGAAGCCCAAAAGGAAAATGTAGAAATCCTTTGCATAGGAACAGAATTGAAAACTTCTGTTAGAGAGCGTCCGCAATATTGGCTATCCTTGATAAACGAGGTTCGTGCTGTTTACGACGGAAAACTTACCTATTGCTCCAATTGGGATAATGTAAATAATATTCCATTTTGGAAGGAGTTGGATTACATAGGTATCTCGGCGTATTATCCGCTTTCTGAATTAGATACACCCTCCATAAATATTTTAGAGAAGGCTTGGGAGCCGATAAAAAGTGAAATGAAATCCTTTTCAGAAAAAATCGGGAGAAAAGTCCTTTTCACTGAGTACGGTTACCGCTCGGTTAATCCGCCAGCCTGGAAAAGTTGGAAGATTGAATATTCAAAATACGACGAATCCCACTTCAATTATGTGGGGCAGGTAAATGCTTATCAAGCGCTATTCTCCACTTTTTGGGATGAGCCTTGGATTGCAGGCGGATTCCTTTGGAAATGGTATTCACCAGGAAGACTTAAAGGCCCAAATTCAGATTGGACCCCACAAAATAAACCAGTGGAGAAAGTGATTAAGCTTTGGTATGGGAAATAACTATTTGAGTACGTTTTTAAGATGCTGCCCAGTAAACGAGTCCTCACATTTCGCCAAATCTTCTGGGGTCCCTTCAAATAGTACTTTTCCGCCTTTTTCTCCGCCTTCTGGACCTAGATCAATTACCCAATCCACTGACTTAATCACCTCCATATTATGTTCGATAACTAATATAGAATGACCAGCTTCAACTAGTGCGTTAAAAGCCGCCATAAGCTTATTTATGTCGTGAAAGTGAAGACCTGTAGTTGGTTCATCAAAAATGAACAGAGTATGATGTTGGTTTGAGCCTTTGCTTAAGAATGAAGCAAGTTTTATTCTTTGTGCTTCACCGCCACTTAAGGTGTTTGAGCTTTGTCCTAATTTTACATAGCCCAATCCTACATCGGCCAATGGCTTAAGTTTGGCTAAAATTTTCTTTTCGTCGACGAAGAATTCTAAAGCGTCGTCAATGGTTAGCTCAAGAATGTCGAAAATTGATTTTTCTTTGTATTGCACTTCAAGAACTTCGGCCTTAAATCTCGCTCCTTTGCAACTTTCGCAGGTTAGGTATAGGTCGGCAAGGAATTGCATTTCGATTTTCACCATTCCTTCGCCTTGGCAAGTTTCACAACGTCCGCCTTCTACGTTGAAAGAGAAGTGAGAGGGCTTGAATCCTCTTATATTACTTAATTGCTGATCGCTAAAAAGTGCGCGGATTTCATCGTAGGCTTTAACATAGGTCACAGGATTTGAGCGTGAACTCTTTCCGATAGGGTTTTGGTCTACCAATTCAATCTGCTTCACGGAATTCAGGTCACCCTCAATGGTGGTGAATTTACCCGGTTTCCCGCCGTTTTGGTCGATTTCACGTTTTAAGGCAGGGAAAAGAATCTTTTTAACTAAAGTGGTTTTCCCTGATCCACTAACTCCGGTAACTGCCGTTATCCCATGTAGTGGAAACGAAGCGTTAACATTCTGAAGATTATTTTCTCTTGCCCCGGTGATTATGATTTTATCACTTAATTGCCTGCGGCGAGCTGGGATTTCTATAGATTTTTTTCCGGATAGGTATTGACCCGTTAATGAGTTTTCGTCTTTTAAAATCTCCTCATACGTTCCAGAGAAAACTACATTCCCCCCATGAGAACCAGCCATTGGGCCAATATCCACAAGGAAGTCAGAAGATTTCATAACCTCTTCCTCATGCTCAACAACGATAACAGTATTCCCTAATTTTTTCAACGACTGAAGTACTTTGACCAGTCGCTTGGTGTCTCTAGGATGTAAACCAATACTTGGTTCATCTAAAATATAAATGGAACCAACCAGACTGCTACCTAACGCATTTGCGAGGTTAATCCTTTGTGATTCCCCACCTGAAAGTGTACTTGATAATCGGTTTAGGGTTAGGTACTCAAGACCTACATCCAAAAGAAATTGAATTCGCGCGTGGACTTCTTGTAAAATTCTTCCTGATATTTTTTGATCGGCTTCGTTAAAAGTGAACGTCGACACTTCTGCTTTAAGCTTATGCAAAGGAAGCAACAAAAGCTGCTGAATTGACCTGTCGTTTACCTTAACAAAGGAGGCATCTTTTCTTAAACGAGTTCCTTTACAATCGTGGCATTTTGTTTTTCCGCGGTAACGCGCTAACATAACGCGATATTGAATTTTATAGGATTGCTCTTCAAGTTCCTTGAAGAAATCATTTATTCCTTGGAAATATTTATTTCCCGTCCATAGTAAATCAACTTCTTCCTCAGTAAGGTCATTGTATGACCTATGGATTGGAAAATCGAACTTGGAAGAATTGCCGACAATTTTTTCAAGCCAGTTGCCCATTTTTTCTCCGCGCCAGCACATAACAGCACCTTCGAAAAGGGATTTTGATTTATCGGGAACAACCAAATCTTCATCAATTCCAATCACTGATCCAAAACCCTCACAGGTAGGACAGGCACCAAATGGATTATTGAAACTAAAGAAATTTAGTGACGGCTTTTCGAATTCCATTCCGTCGAGCTCAAATCTATTGCTGAAATAATGGGTTTCTCCGCCTGGAATGTTTATTAAACAGGTTTTGTCTCCTTCAAAAAATGCCGTCCCTACAGAGTCGGCGAGGCGGGACGTGAACTCCTCCTCATCCTTTACGGTAAGACGGTCGATTATGATTTTGATTTCAAATGACGTCCCTTTTAACTGCTTAGGGTCTTGAATAAGGTCGTCAATTTTATAAACTACATTTTCAATTTCTAAACGTTGAAATCCTTTTTGCAGAAGGAGCTCTATAGTTTTCTTTAACGATTTGGCACTCACCTTTTGGATAGGGGAGAGTACCATGAATTTAGTGTCCTGTGGTAAGCTTGAGCAGAAGTTTACTACATCGGTTATGGTATGTCTTTTTACTATTTCCCCAGAAATTGGGCTATATGTTTTTCCTACTCTTGCGAAAAGCAATTTTAGGTAATCGTAAATTTCGGTGGTGGTCCCTACGGTTGACCGAGGGTTGGTGGTGTTTACCTTTTGTTCAATGGCAATGGCTGGTGCAATTCCTTTTATGTAATCGACCTCAGGCTTCTGCATTCTGTCGAGAAACTGCTGGGCGTAACTGCTTAGGCTTTCGACATAGCGACGTTGACCCTCTGCAAAAAGAGTGTCAAAGGCAAGGCTTGACTTTCCTGAGCCTGAAAGTCCGGTGATGACAATAAGTTTATTTTTAGGGATAGCTAAATCGATATTCTTAAGGTTGTGCACCTTAGCTCCTTTTAATAGAATATATTCCTTTGGACTTAACTCGTCAATTTGCATTCGTCGAACTTTTTTTATGTTATTTACGTAAATAATAGTGTCTCGTCTACGCGATGACAAATTTCGTCTTTTTGAAGCGATTTAACGTGATTTAGTTTGTAATTAAAAAAAAATGCTAAATTTGTTTTCACCGTAGGCATAACGCCATCGGATTTCATACACTCATAAAAAAGAATATACAGCCTATAGATAGCAACTCTACACTAATTAAATTTTTTATTTAACTTAAATTGGAGCATTATGAATCCCCAATTAATTAGTGATCAAGAGTTGGTTAAACAGTATATTTCTGGACAAAATCAACCTCTTTCCGAATTATTGCAACGCCACAAGCAACGTGTGTTTACTAGCATTTATATGCTCGTGAAAAACCGTGAGCTTGCCGAAGATCTATTTCAAGATACATTTGTAAAAGTAATTAAGACCTTGCGCTCTGGGCGCTATAATGAGGAGGGTAAATTCCTTCCTTGGGTTTTAAGAATAGCACATAACCTTACGATTGATTATTTCCGTAAAGAGAACCGTGCCCCTTTTATAAATATGCCTGAGGAATTTGATCTCTTCGAGATTTTAAAAATTCATGACGAAAATGCGGAAACACGCATGATTAAGAATGAATCCCACGACAAGCTACGCCGTCTTATCGACAGGCTTCCTAGAGAGCAGAAAGAGGTTTTGGTGATGAGACATTACCAAGATCTAAGCTTCAAGGAGATTTCCGAAATCACAGAAGTAAGTATAAACACGGCATTAGGCCGTATGAGATATGCGCTAAACAATCTGCGAAAGCTGTTTGAAGAGAGTGGTGAAGTGGTTCCTGTAAAATAATTCAGTATCCATAAAATAAATTTTCAGGAGATGGCGTTATGTTATCATTAGTTTTATCACATAAAGCCTATGACAAAAAATACTACTCCTCTCGATTTATTAAGATACCTATATCATGAAACCAGCACTGTTCAAAACGAACAAATAGCGGGTCATGTGGCAGAATGCGACAAGCTTTCTGATGAATTTGACAATTTTGTTGATGTTAAAAAGGAGCTCGACAAGTTTAAATTCACGCCA
>JBLIKP010000062.1:0-14305 GCA_047635375.1 Sphingobacteriales bacterium
ATCGGTTATAAAAAGTCCATTCGTTATTCTTATACGATCCGAGTCCTTGAGAAAAGAATGAAAAGAATATTGTTGAGTCAGATGTTTCAACTGCATTTGTAACTACTGATAATGGGATTTCCGGAAACCTTATTGACGGAAGCTGATTGTTGGTTTTGTTGTAAAAGGAAATTCCGTCCTTACAATTAAGAAATATAAGGTTGGCATTGTGAATTGATGGAGAAATATCCGCGATTCTATCTGAAACGATGGGTGAGTTTTGGGTGTTAAAGATTGTCCAGAAGTCTGAAGTGAATTGTCCCCAGGAGATTAAGGGACAATACGTCAGAATAATAAAAATTAATTTATTCATTTCTATAACAGGTAATTAGGTCACCGGCATTGTTGTTGGCTTTGGCAACGTAAACTGAAATCTGTTTGCAAATATCAAAATCAGTACAGCCTGCCATAGATACCGGCCATCCACCTTTTACGGTTTGTTTTTCGTTTTTCTCAAGGGAAGTTACAAAACTTTCCTAAAAAGTAGTCATCTAGAGCTTGTCGAAAGATAGGCGAGTTATTAAAAGGGATTTTATCCAATCAGGGTCTCCTGAAAGGAATCCTGATTACCCCATCCTATATCGAATATCGATTTCTTTCGTACCTCCAAGCCTTCCCTCTGGGTCCTCGTCGAGAGACCCGGAGGGAAGATTGACGGGTTGTTAAACTAGATTTTCTACAGGAGCATCGTTTCTCGACAGGGCTCGAAATTACGGTTGGTGGACCGGAAATTGGATTCGTAACTCGTAATTCGTATTTGTCTTCCCCAATATTCTCCATTATTAATTCCCACTTCTCCTCATTTTTGTTTTATTTTGAGGCGTTAAATCTGCACGATGAAAAAGATACTAATAGCAAATAGAGGAGAGATAGCCATTCGCGTGATGCGTTCGGCGAAGGAAATGGGAATAAAAACGGTAGCGGTTTTCTCGGAAGCCGATCGTAATGCGCCCTTTGTACAATATGCCGATGAGGCCGTGTGTATTGGTCCGCCAGCTTCTTCTGAAAGTTATTTGGTTATCGATAAAATTATTGATGCGTGCCGTAAAACTGGAGCCGATGCCGTGCATCCTGGCTACGGTTTCCTAAGTGAAAACGCAACATTCGCACGACGCTTAGAAAAAGAAAAAATCACCTTTGTAGGCCCATCTGCCGAAGCAATGGAAGTTATGGGCTCAAAGCTTGCTGCGAAAGCTGCCGTGAAGGAATACGATATTCCATTAGTGCCTGGAACTGATCATGCAATAGAAGATGTTCCTGCAGCCAAAGAAATTGCCAAAGAAATCGGCTTCCCAATCTTAATAAAAGCCTCTGCCGGTGGTGGTGGAAAGGGAATGCGTATCGTGAAGAACCCTGAAGAATTTATAGAGCAGATGGATCTTGCTGTGAGTGAAGCGCAATCGGCTTTCGGGGATGGTGCGGTGTTTATCGAACGATATATCACTTCACCTAGGCATATCGAGATTCAGATTATCGCCGATAATCATGGCAATATTGTCCACCTTTTTGAGCGTGAGTGCTCAGTGCAACGTCGTCACCAAAAGGTGATTGAGGAGGCGCCATCAGCCGTGTTAACTCCAGAGCTTCGTGCCGAAATGGGTAAATGCGCCGTTGACGTGGCTCGTGCTTGTGCTTATCGCGGAGCGGGAACTGTTGAATTTATTCTTGAACAACATGGGGGTAAGCTTTCTTTCTTCTTCTTGGAGATGAATACTCGTCTGCAAGTGGAGCACCCTGTTTCTGAACTTATTACAGGGGTCGACTTAGTTAAAGAACAAATAAATATCGCTCGCGGTGAAAAGCTTTCTTTCACACAAGACGATATGAAAATTAACGGCCACGCGATGGAATTACGTGTGTATGCTGAGGATCCTTGCAACAACTTCCTTCCTGACATCGGGAAATTAGTTCGTTACGAATTGCCACAAGGTAATGGTGTACGTGTAGATGACGGATTTAGAGAGGGAATGGATATTCCTATTTATTATGACCCAATGATTGCGAAGCTTATCACCTACGGAAAAGACCGTAAAGAAGCTATCGACCGTATGGTCCGTGCGATTGACGAGTATAAAATAACGGGAATCGAAACAACCCTTCCGTTCGGAAAATTCGTAATGCAACATGAGGCCTTCGTGAGTGGAAATTTTGACACTCATTTTGTGGAGAAGCATTTCACCCCAGAAAAATTGAAACATGAAGATGCCGACGAAATGTTGGTTGCCGCTTTAATCGGATTAAAAGCAATTTCAAAGCCATCGGCGAAAGCCCAACAAACCGAGAGTGAAGGAAAAAAAGCGTCAAATTGGAAAACCAATCGTGTCCAATTGAGGTAATAAAGATTCGGAAAAAGAGTTATCTTAGAAGTTTACTCTGAATTCTAAATCGAAAAAGTAATCATTTGATGTAATTATGGAAATAAAGTTATTTCGTTTGCAGTGGATTTTAGGATTGGTAATTATTTTCACCTCCTTTTCGGCGAAAGCCACACACAATGCCGCAGGTGAAATAACCTATAAACAAGTCGACCGGTTTACCTACCAATTCATCCTTACCATATATACAGAATACTGTAACGGAAACGCCGATAGGCCAGAGGCTACGCTCTCTTTTGGTGACGGGACTGAGGCTACAAGCCCACGAGAGGACGATAATGACATAATTGATAATTGCTTCAAACGTAATGTCTATAAGTTTAATCATACTTTTCCTGGGTTTTCAGACTATATTATTTCCTACCAAGATCCAAACAGGAATTTTAACGTCATAAATATGACCAACAGCGGAGGCACGCCGTTTTACATTGAGTGTTTCCTAAAGATTGACCCATTTTTAAGCTTCAATACTTCACCGGTCCTATTATTAAAGCCACTTGATAAAGCGGCTTTAAAGAAGCTCTACTTGCATAATCCCAATGCCTACGATGTGGATGGGGATAGCCTTTCTTATAAGTTAGTGGTGCCAAAGCAATCCGTTGGAACCAATGTTTTTAATTATTCTGACCCTGAGGCTGATAGCTTCTTCGGAATAAATGAAAAGTCAGGAGAAATAACTTGGAGAACACCACAAAGAATAGGTCTTTATAACATCGCTATTATGGTGGAGGAATGGCGTTTTGCACCTAATGGGCAACGGATAAAAATTGGTTACATCATTCGCGATATGCAAATTATTGTGGAGGATACTGAGAACGAACCGCCATCTTTTGTAGAATTCGCCGATACGTGCATAGTGGCAGGAACAAATCTTTCAAGATTGGTGCAAGCCAACGACCCTAATAATGGTGATTTTATTATCCTCACAGCCACAGGAGGTCCTTTTGAAGCCGTCCCTGAAGCTTCTTTCCCTCAGCCGGTAACGGGTAGGGATAGTGTTAGGCAAACTTTTTCTTGGGCAACTGACTGTGATTTGGTGAGAAGAGAGCCTTATCAGGTGGTTTTCCGTGCTGAAGATAATGGAAGTATTAAGCTTGTCGGATTAAAAACTTGGCAGATAAAAATTGTTGGCCCAGCACCCGAAAATGTATCGGCAGAAGCCATAGGAAATAGCATTCAAATTGAATGGGACAGCTCTACTTGTGATAAAGTAAACGGATACAATATTTACCGTAGGACGGGGAGTTTTGACTTTGAGTCAAAAGATTGTTTGACAGGTGTACCAGCGAATTCTGGATACGAACTTGTTGGGCAGGTTGAAGGGTTTAATACCACCACTTTTATCGACGATAATAATGGAAACGGATTATTTAGAGGGGTGAGTTATTGCTATAGAGTAACGGCAACCTACCCAGATTTTGATGAAAGTTACGCTAGTGCGGAAGCCTGTACCTTGCTTAAAAAAGATGTTCCCGTGATTACAAACGTAGATATTCAAACGACAGAGTTAAGTGGTGGCGAAGCATTTGTGGAGTGGAGTAAGCCTACAGAACTTGATACTACGCAGTTTAACCCTCCTTATGAATTCAGAATTCACCGTTCAGATGCAGGTGGAGCGTTTGAAGAAATTGCTAAAAGTACCAGCAGTACCTTCGCAGGATTAGTTGATACTTCGTATACCGATCTGTCACTTAATTCCAAAGAAATTCAATACGCTTATAAAATCGAACTTTATGCCACAGGAACGAATGGGTTTGATTTAATTGGAACTTCCCAAAAAGCTTCTTCGATATTTTTAACCGCCGAGGGCCGAGATAATTCGATTAAGTTAGTAGCCAATATTTCTGTCCCATGGGTAAATGATTCGATGTTCGTTTATCGTAAAAATGATGTCACTGGTGTTTTTGATAGTATAGGTTTTTCTTTATCCAACATCTTCACTGATACGGGTTTGCTAAATGGAACCGATTATTGCTATTATGTAAAAACTAAAGGAAGTTACGGAACAGATGGATTGAAAAACCCACTCTTTAATAAATCTCAGGAGAGTTGTCAGGTTCCCGTAGATACCTTCCCGCCATGCGCACCAGCGCTCACCGTTGAGCCGGGATGTGTAGCGTTTTCGAATTCAATCTCATGGACCAATCCAAATAATTCTTGTTCAGATGATGTGGTGAAGTATGACTTGTACTACACGCCTTTTGAAGGGGAGCCATTTACATTATTGCAGACATTTACCCCAGATACAGAAACAGATTATATTCATTCAGGACTTAAAGAATCTATTGCTGGTTGTTATTATATAACCGCGACTGATTCGTCAAAAAACAACAACGGTTTAGGGAATACCAGTGATTCGAGTAATGTTGTTTGTGTTGATAATTGTCCGCTATTTGGTGTTCCAAACGTATTCTCACCCACAGTAATTGATGGGAAAAATGATATTTTCAAACCTTATTCTGATAGTTTAAGGTTTATTAGGGATGTCGACTTTAGGGTTTACAGCCGATGGGGAGACTTGGTGTTTAAAACCACAGACCGTGAGATAAACTGGGATGGAACGCACCAAACTTCGGGACAGTTATTAAGCCCGGGAACGTATTTTTACGTTGCCGAAATTAATACGATTAGAGTTAGTGGGATTAAACCCAAAACCATTAAGGGAGTAATAAGAATCTTTTAAATAAAACAACCGTGTTTACAGGAATAATTGAAGGGTTGGGGGTAGTGAAAGCTATTTCCAGTGAAAAGGAAAATGTAACATTTACAATTTCATGTGATTTTGTGAATGAGCTCAAAGTGGACCAATCTGTGGCACATAATGGAGTTTGTCTCACTGTGGAATCCATCGGCGAAAGCCATTATACGGTTACTGCAATTAAGGAGACATTAGGCTTGACCAACCTAGCCGATTGGGTTTTGGGCGATATTGTGAATTTAGAACGCTGTATGCTTGCCAGCGGAAGGTTTGACGGACACGTAGTTCAAGGACATGTTGATGCAGTAGCTATTTGTGTAAGGGTCGAGGACCAAGAGGGGAGTTTTAAAATTAACTTTGCCTTAAGGACTGCTCACCAAGGAATGATTGTAAAAAAAGGATCAATAACTATAAACGGTATTAGCCTAACCGTGGTTGATTGCACCGACAATGGATTTTCAGTGGCGATAATTCCTTACACTTGGGAACATACAAACTTAAAAACCCTCCGCAAGGGAGGGTTCGTAAATATTGAATTCGATATTATTGGAAAGTATGTAGCCTCTATGCTTGCGCACAGAAGCTAAATACAATTCTTTCTAAGTTAATTAGGAGATGGCCTGATCTAGGTCCTCCATCAAATCTTCGATATTTTCCATACCCACAGAGATACGGATTAACCTTTCGTTGATTCCAGCTTTTTCCTTCACTTCAGGGTCTACAGAGGCGTGAGTCATACTCGCAGGGTGCTGAATTAAAGTATCTACCCCTCCAAGGCTAACTGCCAGCGTGCATACCTTAACTTTGTTTAGGGCCGCAACTGCTCCATCAAAACCAGCCTTAAGCTCAAAGGAGATTAATCCTCCATAATTCTTCATTTGCCTTGTAGCAAGTTCGTAATGTGGGTGATCTTCAAATCCCGGGTAGGTTACCTTGGCAACCGCTGGGTGATCAAGTAAGTAATGGGCTAATTTTCGTGCATTTCGACAGTGACGGTCCATGCGCACTTCCAACGTTTTTAATCCTTGTAAAACCAACCATGCGTCAAATGCGCTGGTGTTAGCCCCTACAAGTTTGAACGTTTCAAAGAATTCGGTATTCATGAATTCCACGTTTTTACCTAGGATAATTCCTCCAATGCTGCTTCCGTGACCATTAAGGTATTTTGTAGTGGAGTGCATGATGAAATCGGCTCCCCAACGGAAAGGTTGTTGAAGGTATGGTGTTGCGAACGTGTTATCAACCGCAACTTTAACATCGTATTTTTTAGCAAGGTTTGAAATTGCTTGGATGTCGTAACAGCAAAGTGTAGGATTTGAAGGAGTTTCCATGAAGATTACTTTAACCTGAGGGAATTTGGTTAATGTTTCTTCAATAGAGGCAAGGTCGTTAAGGTCTAAAACCACGCGTTTCATGCCGTATTTAGGGAGCATTTTGTCAAGAAGCTCACTGGTTCCTCCGTAAAGTGCGCCAGAGCTAATTACCATGTCTCCTGTTTTTAGAAGAGAAAGGAACAAGGTGGTTAATGCACCCATTCCTGAGGCAAACGCCTTGGATTTAGCCTTAATTGGACTCCCCTGAGCATCTGAAACACCATGACACTCCATATCCGATAAACGGTCTTCCAAAGCCTCGATTGTGGGGTTGCTCCACCTGGAATAAATGTATCCCTTTTCCTCACCTACAAAGATGTTTCCACCTTGCTCAACGCTATCAAATGAAAACGTGCTCGTTGCATAGATTGGAGTGCAATGTGCGTTAAATGCATTACCTTCATGTGCCTCGCCATGAATTAATACTGTAGAAAATCCTTTTTTAGACATGATGTTTAGTTTTTTTCGGTTAGGTAAATTTACAAAAAATCAAAAAATAAATTATTATATTCTATCATTTTGATGATATTCGAAATTATTACAAATTAAATAGTTTATTTAGAAATATTAAATTGAGGTTATTCTCGGATTTCCTATTCGAGCCAAATAAAAAACATAAAAATGGAAAAAAACTTAAATCCCTTGGTTCAAATGGCAGGCTATAATTGTTGGGCAAACGCAAGAATTCAGGAGATGATTCTGAAATTGGAAAAAGGAAGTTGGGGCACAGAGGTTACTTCGAGCTTTTCATCCTTAAAAGATACGATTCTTCATATTTGGGATGCAGAGGTTGTTTGGTCTACGAGAATGCATGGTGAGCCCATTCAAAACTGGCCTTCAAAAGACCATAACTCGACTTGTGAAGTGACACTTATTAATTGGTTGAAGTTTAACCAAGAATTTAAGGAATATGCTCAATCACTAACTGTTAAGGATTGGAACCAATCGGTGAAATATACCACTATTGCAAATCCTCTGCCCAATGAAAATACACGTGAATTTATGTTCAGACACTGTATGAACCACAGCTCCTATCATCGCGGACAAATAATAACTCTCCTGAGGCAATTGGGCCTTAAAGAAATATTGTCGACAGATTTATTGGTGTACGGTAGAGAAAATTAACGATCAAACTGAAGGCGCATGCCCTTGGTTTCTAAATTGATTTTCCCTCGGTTATAAACCAAATTACCGTTTACAAAGGTGTTTATGACTGAAGAATGAAAGGTGTGGCCTTCAAAAGGAGACCATCTGCACTTATATAGTATGTTCTGCTGGCTCACCGTGTAAGGCTTTTTCAAATCGGCTAGCACTAAATCGGCATAATAGCCTTCCTTTATGTATCCTCTATCTTTTATTTGAAAAAGATCAGCGGGGGCGTGACAAGCTTTTTCTACGATCTTTTCCAAGGTTAATTTTTCCTCATGAAAAAGGTCAAGCAAAGCTAAAAGTGCGTGTTGGACTAATGGTCCGCCTGACGGTGCCTTAAAATAAGATTGCTCTTTTTCTGCAAGTGTGTGAGGGGCGTGGTCTGTAGCAATAACATCAATCCTATTGTCATTTACGGCAGCTAAGATTGCGTCACGATCCTTTTTAGATTTAACCGCTGGATTCCATTTAATTTTTGAACCATGCGTTTCATATGCGCTATCTTCAAACCAAAGGTGATGAATACACGCTTCGGCGGTTATTCTTTTTTCCCTAAGCGGAATGTCATTTCTGAAAAGCGATAATTCTTTAGCTGTACTAATATGTAAGATGTGCAGTCTCGTATTATGCTTTTTCGCCAATTTCACCGCCATTGACGATGAAGCGTAGCAGGCTTCGGCACTTCTAATAAGGGGATGGCAAGACATTGGTACGTCTTCACCGTAGGTTTCCTTATACTTTTCAATGTTTGCTTGAATAATTTCCTCTGACTCACAATGTGTGGCAATTAATAAATCGGTGCTGGCGAAAATCTTTTCTAATGTTGCCGCTTCGTCAACCAGCATGTTTCCTGTGCTGCTTCCCATAAAAACTTTTACCCCACACACATTTTTAGGGTTGGTTTTGGCAACCTCGGCAAAATTGTCGTTGGTGGCCCCCATGAAAAAACTATAATTGGCTAAGCTTTTTACGGCGGCAATTTTATATTTATCCTCAAGAAGTTCTTGGGTAACCGCCTGTGGAGTAGTGTTGGGCATTTCCATATAGGAAGTAATACCACCAGCAACAGCTGCTATACTTTCAGTGCCAATGTCGGCTTTTTGAGTTAAGCCAGGTTCTCTAAAATGGACTTGGTCGTCGATTAGGCCAGGGATTAAAATCTTCCCGGTCCCATCAATTTCTATTGCACCCTCTGGAGTTTCAATGTGTAATGCAATTTTTGCAATTCTTTCACCATCTATTAATACGTCAAGCGGAAGGGTTTTCCCTTCATTCACCACTAAGGCGTGCTTAATTATCCATTTTGCCATATGCGAATTTCTGTTTTCAAATAGGATTTTACAATTTTCCCGTTATTTATTATTTAATTTTTCCTTTTCCGCAGCGATAGCTTGCCTGATTTTTACGCGTTCTCCATCAATCTTACCAATAATAAACGCATCTCTAATCCCCATCCTACGGATATCTTTTTTGAATTTATTTGCTTGTACATACTTGTCGAAAGAGCCTAGCGTAATTCGTTTCAATGAATTCACGTCAATCTTCATGTTTACTAAGCTGTCACGGTATTGGTCAAGGTTAAAATCTTTAAACGCACCAATTTGCACTTCGTACCAAACTCCTTGAGTGCGTTCTTTTTGGGAGGTATTAGTTTCGGCTAATTCAAGCTTATAACTCTCCACTTGAGACTTCATAATTTGAATTTCCGATAAAAGCTTTTCATTGCGGGCTTTGTTTGTCGAAAGTTCTACCTTTGTCTTTCCGTTTTCGGTAATCATGAATTCGGAATAAATAAGGAATAGCAGAGTAATAAACCACAGAATTAGGATATAAATAAATAGTTTTTTCCATTTATTTGAATTCTCAGAATTAGTGTTTGTTTTATTTTCCATAATGATTGGTTTTCTTTGCCTCATCTTACACAAAAAAACGACGTTAAACCTATTTTCGCACTTAAAATAAAAATAAATAATGAATACTAAGGAAATTAAAATCACCGTAGAACTTGACGAGCAAAAAATCCCTTCGAATATCCTTTGGGAAGCCACTGATAGCAACGACAACGAGCCCTTAGCTTGTAAAGCGATGATTATGGCCATGTGGGATCAGCAATTGTCTAATTCTTTGCGTTTGGACCTTTGGACAAAAGAAATGCCAATCGCCGAAATGAAGCGTTTTTACTACGAAACGTTAATGACCATGGCCGATAGTTTTGAACGTGCCACAGGAGAATCACAAATCTGCAAAGAGTGGAGATCTTTTGCCCACAATATCGCTGAGAAGATGGAAGTATTGAAAAAAGAAGAAGGCGAGGAGAAATAAGATTTCCCTTTTGGGAAATATTATTTAACTTGAAAATCATTTGCCACCAACCTAAGTTGAATGTTTAAATTAATAAAGAAAATTACGTTTGCCCTTCTCGCTAAATCTTCCGTAGCAGTCGTTTTAATTTCATTTGGTTTTATTACGCCAGTAAAGGCTCAACTAACCATGGATTCGACCCTTTCACCTTCTGAGTATGTGAGTAATGTACTCTTGGGTGCTGGAGTTACTGAGGTTAAGGAGAAAACCTTTTATTTTGGATCACCCAATTCCATGGCCAGTTTTTCTGGGAATTCCAATATTGGATTTTCAGAAGGCCTTTTTATTACCAATGGTGCTGTTCGTAATGCCATTGGTCCAAATGATAGCGAAGATAAAAGCTTTATTAATACACAACCAGGAGATGCAGATTTAGATGGACTTACCAACGCTCCCACAACTGACGCCACAGCGTTGGAGTTTCAGTTTACTAGCCTTTCTGACAGTGTAAGTTTTCGTTACGTATTTGCCTCAGAGGAATACCCAGAGTTCGTAAATGCAGGGAAAAATGATGTCTTTGGATTCTTTATTTCAGGACCTGGAATAGTAGGGAAAAAGAATATTGCATTTGTCCCAGGGACGACTACTCCTGTAAGTATTGATAACGTTAATCCGAATATAAATAGCGCATTTTACGTGGATAACACGGGCGGACAAACCATTCAATTTGATGGCTTTACCACTCCTATGATTGCTTCATTTAGAGTTATTCCGTGTCAAACCTATACCATTAAGTTGGCTATTGCCGATGTAGGTGACCCTACCTTTGACTCAGGAGTGTTTTTCGAAAAGGGAAGCTTTTCTTCAAAAGGATCAATATCTGTAACTGCCGTTCCAGCACCCACTGTAAAAAATCCCGTAGAAGGGTGTAGCAATGGAGCCTTTGTTTTCTCACGAAATGGTGATTTAACAAATCCCTTAACCGTAAAATTTGATATAGCTGGTACAGCAACAGGTGGGGCGGATTATGTAGCCTTTCCAGACTCATTTACCATCCCTGCCGGACTTGCAAGTGATACTTTATTTGTAACCATAAACGATGATAATATTCCTGAGGCAGACGAAGAGCTTTCCATAACGTTAAGAGATACCACGGTGTGCATGCCTGTGGCTGATTTTATTTTTATTCGCGATTATACAACTCCATCCATGGAGGTAAGTGAAAACGATACCATTTGTGAAGGGGAGGCGGTTGTTGTGACTGCTGGCGGGAAATTTGGATCCAATGAATTCAAATACACCTGGACTACCAGTGAAGGAGAAACCGCTGATGGATCTTCATTTTTTGACATTCCAGACACTACCACCTTTTATTTTGTGGAGATGGTTGACCTTTGTAAGGGAGATACGATTAGGGATACAGTGATGATTACAGTTAAGCCTGTCACCATTGTTGCTGATATTTTTCCAAAAGACACCTTCCTTTGTGCTGGAGATCAAATGCGCTTGGAAGTTGTGGTTGATACTGCCGTGGGGAATGTCGAATTTGCTTGGGCCCCAGAAGAGGGTTTAGACGATCCTACAGCTGCTGTAGTAAACTTTGTTGTAAAGGCTTCAGGCGGCTATAAAGTGGAAGTAACAGATTCAAATGAATGCCCCGTGGTTTTATATTCAAATGTAAAAGTGCTCGAGGCAGAAATTTTAAAAGTCAGCCCAATTTGTATTGGGGATTCAGTGGTGTTGAAATCCACAAATAACGACCCCACCGGAGTGACTTACGATTGGTCACCTACCCAGTTTTTAAATGACGGCACAATCGCTGAGCCCACGGCAAATATTTCTGAAACGCAAACCTTCCAGCTAATTTTAACCAGTCAAACTATTGCTGGATGTATGGATACTGCTACTGTTGAAGTGAATGTTGATACCTTACCAATTCCTATGGTGGTTGATCCTGAACCAATTTGCCAGAAAAGAGAACAAGCACAATTATTTGTTTCAGGGGGTCTGCAATACGAGTGGAACCCACGAGGAACCGTGAGTAATCCTAATCTGCCAGACCCTTTAGCCTTTCCAATTGCAACGACTACCTATAAGGTTAAAGTGTTTAATGGGGCGTGTATGGTTGAGGACTCGTCTACCGTTAAGGTGGTAATACCAAATGAAATTGATTTCACCTTTGAAATTGCCGATGAGTGCGATCGTATTGTTGAATTTGTTTCCAATATCTCAGCGGAGTCCACCATAAAGTGGTACTTAGGAGATGGTGACACGTCAAATTTGATCCAATTTGGTCACGCATATCCAGCTTCCGAGCTTTACGAAGTCAGGCTGGTAATTAACGAAGGAATTACCTGTGAGGAAGACACCTTGTTTGAGGTTAATTTTGACAAAGGGGAGATAAGTGAACCAAAATTTCCTAATATTTTCACTCCAAATGGAGATAGAACAAACGATTTCTTTGAGCTTAAACCTGAAGAGCAGGAGAAGCTGAAATGCGATTTTACAAGAATGGTAATTTACAATCGTTGGGGAGTTAAGGTCTTCGAAACTAAAGATAAAGAGGACTTTAGGTGGGCTGGGGTAACTATGGCCGGAGAAGAAGTTTCTGAAGGAGTTTACTTTTATGTTATTGAAGTTAAGGGTGAAACTTTAAAGGGAACAGTAACTGTTAAAAAGTAATTTTCATCGAATTTGAAATTCAACTTCGGATATTTTAAAAAAATTTTAGCTTTGCACATACAAATTTAAGCCGATAGATAATGAAAGCATTGAAATTTATATTGCCTGTTGTAATAATTATATTAGCAGTTTTGCTTTATCGCAGTATTGCCGATCCTATTCAATTTCAAAAGAAAAAGACTTATGTTGAGTCTTATGTAATTCAAAAATTAAAAGACATTCGATCTGCACAGGTTGCATATAAGAATGTGAACGGGAAGTACACGGGTGACTTTAATGTGTTAATTGATTTCATAAAAACCGATTCACTTCCTGTAGTTACCAAATTAGGAGATCCTGACGACAGTACATCTGTGGTGACTATTGATACAAGTTATGTGTCAGTATTGGATTCTTTATTTGGAATGGATTACCCAATCGATTCCTTGTCGTTTGTTCCATTTTCATCTAAGAATTTCGCGATAGAAGTCGGTGAGATTTCAAAAGGAGGAGTGGTAATTCCAGTATTTCAAGTCCGCGATACTGACCCAATAGATCGTAAAAGAATCTTACAGGTTGGTTCACTAACCGAAGCATCAAATGCCGGAAACTGGGAATAAATCAGGTGTTTATAAATCGAAGGACTTCAATCCTTCCGATAGCCCAAAATATAGTCTGTCCATGCTGCTTCGGCAGGATGGACTTTCTTTTTCTATAACGGGTCAAGATGAGCTGCTTTTCCATCAATGGATAAAGTATGCCGAAGGCCGTAGCTTTATTTCTGAATTAGAAAAAGAGATTGCCAAAAATGTTCAGTTAAACCTCGATTTTCATTCGGTTAGGGTGGTGTTGGAAGATTTCCCTTCAGCCCTTTTCCCCATTGGTACCGTGCCCGAATCTAGGTACCACGATGTGCTTCCATTTGGTTCATGGTTCAATCATCGAGAAAAACTTACTTATTTAAAGTCGGTGGTGACTCCTAATGAAATTGAATCCATTTCCCTTGTTCCCGAAAGGATAGAAAGCGCAATTTCTCAGTTTAAGAATTTAGAGGTGAATACTATCTACGGCCGTATTTCGGCTTTAGCCGAAGGAAAGACCAGTTTCAATATTTATAGAAGTGCCCATCAAATACATATTGTTTACATTAAAGATGGGAAACTAATGCTTGCCAACGGGTTTGACTGCACCGTAGGAAGTGAAGCTGTTTATTTTACCGTTGCCGTGTGTAATCAATTCGGCCTTGAGCCAGAAAACACACCCCTAACTCTTTGGGGAGAAGTGCGTGATTACGACAGTATTTACCTGAGTTTAAAGGATTATTACTCCACTATTGAATTTGGAAATGCCGAGTTTGAGGTTCCTTCAAACTTATTTTTAGAGTCGCATCAAGTGGCTATTTATTTATAAAATATGAGAATAATCAGCGGAAAGCATAGAGGGAAATTAATTTCGGCACCGGGATCAGCCCATGTGCGGCCCACTACAGATCGTGCTAAAGAAAGCTTATTCAATATTCTTTCCAACCAATATTATTTAGAAGATGTAGCCTTTCTTGATGCCTTTGCAGGCTGGGGAAATATTTGCTTTGAAATGGGCTCTAGAGGCTGTGAAGATATTACCGCGATAGATGTAAATGCGCGGTCTACACGTTTTATTGAAAAGACCATAGAAGAGTTAGGTTACGAAGGAGTTTCAGTGATTAAGGG
>JBLIKP010000063.1:0-14118 GCA_047635375.1 Sphingobacteriales bacterium
CAGCTTTCAGTAGGTGTTTATAGATTTTTACCACAAGTTTCTACACTGGATGCAAATGCTTTCAATTTATTGCTGACTCAAAAAATTCAAGCGGATGGAACTGTTTTCATCAGTTCAACAATGATTGGTGGGGCCGTATATTTAAGGTTAGCGGTTTTAAGTTTCAGGACGCATAAACACACAATTGACCGCTATCTAAATGTTTTGAAGGCAATTTTAGTTGAAATAGATTGTTAATCTAAAAACACCCTTTTTATTGGCTATAAAGTCTGTAAATATTGGCTAATTGTTCAGTTTTTTTCAGATTGAAAAGTGCGTATATGAAAATTTTAAATGTAAATATTTAGGCGAATTGCACGTAAATTAGTTTATCAACCAATTTGAAACCATAAATAACGCGCCATGTATTCACTTTTATTAGCCTTAAAAAAAACCACCCTTTTATTCTATTAACCTTTTGGATTTTTCAGGCCGTGGCTGGAAAAGGCAAGACGGGTCAGCTTGGAAACAAGGGAAACAAGGGTGAAGCCTTAAAGGAAAACCCAAATAAAAGTAATTCGATTATTGGTACCGCGGGGAAATCAATCCCTGTTATTATTGAGGTGGGAGAACTTAAAGACTTACTTAAGCTGCAAGCTTGGGAGGATAAGGTTGAGGAAACCCAAGCCCAATACTATAAAGCTACAAGTAAAATGGCTCCAAAAATAATATCTCAGGATGAGATTTTGGGATGTGTTCAAGTGGTTTCAACCTTTAAATTATCAAAACAAGCACAACTACATCTTCACGAAGATTTAATAATAATCGCCGATGGCGATGTTATTTTGGACGGTGGTATTTTCTCAAAACGGATTTTTATTGGCGGAAGCCAAACCTATATCCCCAATTTTATTGATTCATACCACCGGTAGATTAATATTGAACGGTAAAGTTGTGATGGTTAATGGCCCTGACAGTTTAAATAAAATTGGTTCTTCAGGTCAATTTTCATTAGAGGGTGTAATCCCTGGAATGGATGCAGGGGCGGTTTTATTACTTGGCAGTGATGTAAAATTAAATCAATCCTTAACTCTTGGAAAGGGAGGAAATGGATATAATGGTGGCCAAGGAGGAGCAGGGAGCTCAAAAAAAGTAAAGGCTACCAAAAGACTTTCAACCAATTTACCAAGCCTTAAACTCAAGGCGGGAACTGGAGGTTTTGTGGCCTAAGATTAAAATCTTTTTGTATTTATGGACATCCCTTAACTAAACAAAGTAGTTCTGGTAAATTTCCAAATGGTCTTTAAGTTTGTAGAAAGTTGCTTTTGAGCCTGTTAAATCTGAGTTTTTTAGATTTTCAAGATGATTTTTTATTGGGATAAGAAAATTATGTAGCTGGTTATGAGCCTCACCTTTCATGGTGCATTTCTTGAAAATCATGGTGAACTCAGCTTGAAGTTGGTCTTTTAATTGGGAGTAATTTTCCGTGTTTTCTGAGTCTTGAAATTCAGCCATTAATTTCTTCATGTTATTTACTCCAGCTGTAGTTTCTGGATTTGCAATCCATTTAGCACCATTGTCAAGGGTGATGTTGTTTTTTTCAACAACGACTTCATTTTCTTCCAGAGATTCAAGATTACTTGAGGTCGGCGCTGTGCATGAAAAAAAAGCGGTAACAGTCAAAAAAGCAAGTGAGTAGAATAATTTATTCATTGTAATTGTCTTAATTTATTTTTTCTATTAAATGAAGGTAAGGTTTTTAAAAACTTGTTTAAAAATTCTTTCATTTCAATTATTCAATAAAAAAGTAAACCCCGACCTTAGTAATTCATGCAACAAGAAAAAGCATTAGCCTTTTTAAAGGCAGGTTATTCGGTATTTCTCACTGGATCAGCAGGAACTGGGAAAACCTACGTTTTAAATCAATATATAAGCTATTTAAAGGAGCGCAAAGTTCCTGTGGGTGTAACTGCCAGTACAGGTATTGCTGCTACTCATTTGAATGGTATGACCATCCACTCTTGGAGTGGGATTGGAATTAAGGATCACCTAGGTATGGGTGATCTAAGTAGCATGAAGGATAAAAAATACTTACGAACACACCTCGAGGCCGTTAAAGTCCTTATTATAGATGAGGTTTCGATGCTTCATGGTCGACAATTAAATATGGTGAATCAAGTGCTTAAGTATTTTAAGGATTCCTCCGATCCGTTTGGTGGAATCCAGGTGGTTTTTTGTGGCGACTTCTACCAGCTTCCTCCCATTGGGTCTCAAGGTGAGGAGAATAAGGATAAGTTTGCTTTTATGTCGGCGTCTTGGAATGAATTACGTCCTATAATTTGCTATTTGCAAGACCAGTTTAGGCAGAATGATAATATTCTCAATCAATTATTAATGAATATCCGCTCTGGTGAAATTGATTACGATCTAATGGAAACCCTTCAGAGCACATTTTACCATGAATCAACCGACGATGCCACACGGTTATACACGCATAATGCCGATGTTGACCGGATAAATAATGAAAAGCTAGAAAATCTTCGTGGAGATATGCGGCTTTTCAGAGCGAAAACAAAAGGAAACCCTCGAATGGTTGAATCCCTTACCAAGGCAGTTCTTACCGAGGTGGAATTGGCGCTTAAGGTTGGTGCGAAAGTGATGTTCGTAAAGAACAATCCTGAAATTGGTGTGGTAAACGGAAGTATTGGTGAAATAACTGAATTTGATCAAGAAGGTAATCCCTTGGTTAAATTGGTAGAGGGAAAAACCGTTCCGGCGCGACCTGAGACATGGTCAGTTGATGACGATTCTGGTAAACCGATTGCCCAATTTATTCAAATTCCACTTCGCTTAGCTTGGGCAATAACAGTACATAAATGCCAAGGAATGACCCTCGACGAAGCAGAGATTGACCTAAGTAAGGTTTTTGAAAAGGGGCAAGGTTACGTAGCCTTATCTCGACTAAAGGATATAAAGAACTTAAGACTATTAGGGTTTAACCAACGGGCTTTGGAAGTCGACGATTTGGCAGCTAGAGCCGATAAACGTTTAATGATTTTAAGTGGAGAGCATGATATTCAAATCCCTTTGTACGACTTGGAAAAGCGTTTTGCACCATTTCTAAGGGGCTGTGGAGGATTGGTTGACAAGGAAGAAATTGAAAAATCAAAAAAAAAGGCCGAGGCAAAAAAGACTGGCAAATCCACTTTTGAATTAACAAGGGAACTTGTGATGGAGCATTTGAGCCTAGATGAAATTGTTCATTCACGAGGATTGGTTAAGAGTACTATAATTGGGCATCTGCTTAAGCTAAAAGATAAAAACCCTGATCTTGACCTAACAATTTACAAGCCTGCTCCTGAAACATTGAATCTTATTCAAGAAGCGGCAAATCAAATAAGGGAGGAGTTAGGAAAAACTATGCCTCCAACAGAATTGAATTCTAAGGACATTAGAGACCGATGTAATAATTTGGATTATTCCGAAGTCAAACTGGGCCTTTTATTCGTAGATTAAAAACAACCCAAAATCTGACAAAGCATTGACTTTCGGATTATTCAATTTACTTTAATTTGTACCATGGATTTTAAAAAGGAAACCTCCGCTTGGTTTAAGTCTTTACAAGATGATATTTGCGAAATATTGGCTAAAGCCGATGGTCTTGGTAATTTCAAAGAAGACTTGTGGGAAAGACCTGGAGGTGGAGGTGGGAGAGCCCGAGTAATGGAGGGCGGAAAAGCCATTGAAAAGGGTGGCGTTAATTTCTCGGCTGTACATGGAAACTTACCTCCAGAAGCTGCAAAACAATTAGGCGCATCGGATGGAGAAACTGAGTTTTTTGCCACAGGAATTTCAATTGTTATTCACCCTGCTCACCCAAGGATTCCAATCATTCATATGAACACTCGCTACTTTGAAATGGCCGATGGAACACATTGGTTTGGTGGTGGAATCGACCTTACTCCACATTATGTAAATGAGGCTGAAGCTAGATTTTTTCACTCGAAATTAAAGGCCGTTTGTGATGCTCATAATCCAAGTTATTATCCAAAATTTAAAACCTGGGCCGACGATTATTTTTATATTCCACATCGCTCTGAAATGCGCGGAATAGGAGGGGTTTTCTTCGATAAAATGGTGGGAAATTCAGAAGAAGAGAAAGTAGCTATATTTAATTTTGTAAAAGATATAGGGTCAATTTTTAGCTCTATCTACTCAGAATTTATTAAAAATAATATTGAACTACCTATTTTAGAAGAGGAGTTAGAGTGGCAAGCCCTAAGAAGAAGTAGGTATGTGGAGTTTAATCTTACGTATGACAAAGGCACACATTTCGGGTTTAAAACTGGGGGCAGAACGGAGTCTATTTTGATGAGTATGCCGCCCGTAGCAAAGTGGCCATACAACTACCAGCCCATCCGTGACAGCGAGGAAGAAAAGACATTACTATTCTTGAAAAAGGGAATTAGTTGGACCGACTAATCGGCTAAATTTTGGCTTGGATTTTTGAATATCAACGTGCGATGAGGGAAAGGAATTTCAATTCCTTCTTTGTCGAATCTTTCCTTAATACTTAGGTTTAATTCGCAATGCATCTTAAAAGCTGAAGGAGGGTCCTTTGCCCATACATATGCTCTAAGGTTAACCGAGGAATCACCAAAATTTAAAAGCATAACCATCACCTTTGGTTCCATTGCTTCTATTTCATCTAAGTTTCTTAAGTCCATAAATTCAGGATGCCTTTCAGCTTCCTCCCTGATGATTTTTATGGCTAATTTAACGTCTGAATCATAGCTAATTCCCATGTCAATAAATTCACGAATATAATCGTCAGACATGTTTGAATTAATCAGAATTTCATTGCTAATTATCGAGTTAGGAATAACAACGCGTTTGTTTTCAAAATTCCGAATAACTACATGCCGTAATGTTATGTCTTCGACAATCCCATTGTAATTGTCATTTAGCTTTATCCTGTCGTTTACCCTAAACGGTTTGAAAATTACGATGAAAATCCCGCTAATAATATTGCTAAATGCCTGTTGTGAAGCAAAACCGATGGCGACAGCTAAAATAGATGCACTTGTGAATATGGTGACTGAGAATGCTCTTAATGAAGGAATGTAATATCCAGCAAAACCAACTCCACTAATATAAATTATAGCAACTAAGGCATGTTTTAGGAATCTATATTTTGTAGGGTCGTTTTGTAGTACAAGTGACGACTTCTTGAAAAATCGGCTCATCACTGAACTCACAACTTTGGCAAGTATTACGGTACCAATTAGAATGAATAAAATTAATACACCACGCTCAATATCAGTCATTAGGGATTCTGACTTGAAAATATCGGTAAACGATTCCAAGGATATTTTCTCGCGAATAGTTGTTAGGTCCTGCATATTATTTTATTATACGAAGATAGGCCTCGGCAGTCATTTTTGCTATAGTTTGACCAGATTTTCCTTGTATATCAAAATGGAATTTATGGGAATGCTTTCCTTTTGTTTTTAATCCATTTTCAAACTCATCAATTTGATTATCACTTATTTCGAAGGTGATTATTAAATCCGAAGATGCTGGTTTTATGTAATTAATGGATGCCGATTTAAGCCATGATTCAACTTTGTAGCCCTTATTGGTGAATATTTGCCAAAGCATAATCGCTTGAAATGGGTCTCCCGCCGAAAAAATTGTTCCACCAAAAATGGTTCCTGTAAGATTTCTATTTAGGAGGTACTTATGAACAACCACCTCACATTTTTTAAAATCCGGAGTAATATAACGACACCATACTCCTCCTAAAAGGAAGGGGGGAAAGAGCCTTAGCATCCATTTGGTTTGATTAGAATTTAGTTTACGCGAGGTAAGCTTCATTCCGCAAAGCTATTAAAAAGCGTAGCTTATTCCTATGCTTGGCAGAATAGGAAGTTGATTTATCTGCTTGTATTTTATCCTATCAAAGTAGAATATATTCTCGCGATTGTAAACGTTGGTAACGCTTATAATAATGTCCAACGTGCTATTGTCAGTGGGTTGGATAGATTTTTTCAAACTCAAATCCAGCCTGTGAAACGTTGGAAGTCGACCTCCGTTTAAATCAGCATAAATAACTGCCAGTTCACCATTTGTGCTGGTATAGTTACTGTTTATACCATTGTTGAACGTTAATTTCTCGAAGAAACCTGCTGTTTCTGTAAATGGGAATCCAGTTCCAAAATTAAATCGCCCGTTAAATTCCCAATCAAGCTTTGCGCCGAAAGTATAGGAACCCACTAAATTCACATTATGGCGGCGGTCAAAGTGGGGGAAGTATTCAACCAAGCCGTTTTCAGTGTCATAGAATCTATTTACTTTACCATAACTATAGCTAACGTTATAAAACAATCGTTTGTAGTCGTATTTAAGGGAAAGGTCGATTCCTTTTGCTGCTCCAGTTTCAATTATGAAATCTTTTTTTGCAATATCTGGGACGGCGGAATTTTCTGGATTGTCCTGGAAGATTTTATCTCTATTTATGTTAGTTAGTTGATTGAAGGATTTTATATAAGGTTCCACATTTGCCGTGAGCCTATTTGTTAAATCAATTTCAAGGCCACCTACAGCATGTCTTGATTTTTGCAAGCTTGATTCTACCAATTCCCCGTTATACTCCCTTGGAAGGTTGTCTGGGGAGCTTAAAAAGCCATAGAAAAGGTTTACAACATCTCTGTCGGATGTTGCGCTCATCATATTTTGGGAGTAAAAGCCACCTGCAAACTTCACTCGTAATCTATTTGTAAGTAAATATTTTGCCCCTAAACGTGGTTCTAAAGAAAGATCGCTAAGCGATGCGTAGTAATGTGCCCTTACACTTGGCTCTAGGATTAAGTTTTCTATTCCTGTGATCTTATATTTGAAGAAACCTGCAAGTTCTGTAGTGAATTCCTGTTGTTTAATTTGTTGGTTAAATGCGTTGTAAAATTCAAAGTCGGTTTGGAAGCCTAACATTTCCATTCCATATTTTAGCTCATCTCCTCCAAGAAAGTAGGTGAAATCGAGTCCAAGGTTAAATCCGTCAACCAAACTTCTTCTTGGATTACGGGCTCCTTCTTCCTGCAGGAAACTTTCATAACTGCTATAGGCAAAGTTTCCATTTATCAATACCGATGAACTGGAAGGAATAACCATAAAGTTAGTTCCAAAGCCTAAAGCGTCCCATCCAAAATCGGCAGGACTTCCAAAGTTCACCCTATCGTTATGTTTAAAACCAAAAAGGTTAACCTTGCTACCGCTTGCTCCGTTTATGCTTAATTTTCCGTAAATATCGTTAAAATTATAAGGCAAGCCGGTTTCCGCAATTTCAGGGTCGTAGCCGTATATTGGTTTAGCTGTTTTCTCTAAATAGGAAGTCCTTCCTGTAAGAATGTAGCTTATTGAATTTCCGGACTCCCCAAGTGGTTTAATCGGGCCTTCAAGAATAATTTTACTTGTAAAAGGGCTCACACCAACTTTTCCACCAAATCGTTTTTTATTTCCATCACGAGTAGTCACATCCATCACAGCAGAGATTCTTCCCCCGTACTCGGCATTGAATCCACCTGAGTAAACGTCGACATTTCTTATAATATCAGTTTCGAAAATGGAGAAAAGACCAATGGAGTGGAAGGGGTTGTAGATAACCATTCCGTCAAGTAGTACCATGTTTTGGATCGGTGATCCTCCACGAATATAAAGTTGTCCGCCTTGATCCCCTGTGAAAATTACTCCTGGTAATGTTTGAAGATATTGTGCCAAATCAGGCTCACCACCCACGGTTGGAATACGCTTGATGTCTACGGCTGTGATTTTTGTAACCGAAACCTGAACCTCGGTGGTTGATTCGTATTTCGAGGCACTTACTTGAACCTCACCCAAATCGAATGACGATTTATCAAGCTTAAGATTTAGGGTGATTATTTTATTTGCAATTATTGTAATTTTTTGTTTTACAGTATCATAGCCCAAATAGGTGCTCACAAGCGTGTAGTCCCCAGGTTGTACTTTAGTAATGGAGTAAAATCCGTTTACATCTGTGGCAGCTCCTATTGCCTTTCCCTCAAAATAAACGTTTGTGAAGATAATTGGCTCACCAGTTTCATTATCGTAAACAAACCCTCGGATTTCTCCTGTAGTTTTTATTTGGGAAAATGATGATAATGAGGATATTGATAAAAATAAAAAAAGTGCAATTTTCTTCATCGGATAAATTCGTGGGGTTACCAAAAAATGGGAAAGGGTAAATATAAACCATTGGATTTGGGTTTTCCAATGAATTCAGGGAGTGTTTGTCAAATTTATGTGACGAACTTACGCTGGTCTGTCTCCACCTGCAAGAAGGTAAAGAATGGCCATTCTAATGGCTACCCCGTTTTCAACTTGATTTAGGATAATACTTTGACCTGAATCTGCTACATCGCTGGTGATTTCGACTCCTCTGTTAATGGGGCCAGGATGCATGATGGTAATCTCCTTGTCCAAACTGTTCAGCAAGCCCTTATTCACACCATAAAGCATTGAATATTCCCTTAAAGAAGGGAAGTATTTAGTGTCTTGACGTTCCATTTGAATTCTTAGCATATTTGCCACGTCGCACCAATTTAGGGCTTTTCGTAGGTCGTGCTCAACTTTCACCCCTAGAGTTTCAATGAATTTTGGGATTAATGTTGTAGGACCGCAAAGCATAACTTCAGCTCCAAGCTTTTGAAGGCAAAATATGTTACTAAGTGCAACACGAGAATGTTTGATGTCACCTACAATAACTACTTTTTTGCCAGCCACATCGCCAAATTTTTGTCGGATCGAAAATGCATCCAATAAAGCTTGAGTAGGGTGCTCGTGTGCTCCATCTCCAGCGTTTATTATATTTGCTTTTATATGTTTGCTTAGGAAAAGTGCCGAGCCAGGGTAGGGATGACGCATAACAACCATGTCGACCTTCATAGCAAGGATGTTGTTCACCGTGTCAATCAAAGTTTCCCCTTTGCTAACAGAGCTACTTGAAGCAGAGAAGTTTACTACATCGGCCGAAAGGCGTTTTTCAGCTAATTCGAAGGAAAGTTTTGTTCTTGTTGAATTCTCGAAGAAAAGATTGGCGATTGTAATATCGCGCAGTGAGGGGACTTTTTTAATGGGACGATTGATAATTTCCTTGAAATTATCTGCTGTCTCAAAGATCAATTGAATGTCCTTTGGGGTTAAGTCTTTTATGCCAAGTAAATGCCTTACACTTAACTGTTCCATCTTATTCTTCCTGTTTATCAATTAACCAAACGGCATCTTGTTCTTCAACTCCTTGCCAGGTAACTTTTACTTTTTCGGAGCTTATAGTGTCTACTTCAATCCCAATATAATCAGGTTCGATTGGCAGGTGACGACTGTATCGTCGGTCTACCAAGCACATTAACTCAACTTTTCTTGGCCTTCCAAACGCAAGCATGGCATCTAAGCCTGCTCGTACTGTTCGACCGGTATATAACACATCGTCGATAAGAACCACGTTCTTATCTTCAATAATAAATTCAATTTTAGTTTTATTGGGCAATAGGGGGTTGCCCTTGCGGCGGAAATCGTCTCTGAAGAAGGTCACGTCTAACTCTCCACAAGGAACATCAGTAACACCAAGGATTTGCTGTAAATCGTGTTTGATTCTTTTGGCAAGATAAATGCCTCGAGGCTGCATTCCAATAAGAACAGCATCCTTAAAATCGTCGTGATTTTCAATAAGCTGGTGGCACAATCTGTCGATTGTAACTTGAAATTTCTTACCGCCTAGGAGTAACTGCTTTTGCATTGAGTGCAAATATAGGAAAGAATGAAGAATTAGCAATCTATGGAGACAATTTGATTAAATTCTTTAAGGATGTCTAAAATCAAGATTCACATTTCAATCGTATATTTACCTTATGATAAAGTTGATTTCCCTTTACCTAATGGCTGGGCTTTATATGGCAGCCGGAATTAATCACTTTGTAAACCCAAAACTTTACTTACGGATAATCCCCAGGATTCTTCCAAATCCTAAGATGATTAACATTTTGTCTGGGCTTGCAGAAATAATATTAGCCATAGGGCTTTTAATTCCAGCCACTCGGATTTACTCAGCTTGGGGGATTATTATTTTATTAATACTAATTTTTCCAGCCAACATTTACCATTTGACTTCTGCCAAGCTGGGAGTAGGGCTGCCCATTTGGATTCTTTGGTTAAGGCTCCCAATGCAGGGATTATTGATTTGGTGGGCATGGATTTATACCTGGTAATATGAAAATTTATATTAAAAAGATGGTTTGTGATCGTTTTCATTACTGCGGTGAGATTAGAGGCTCAGAAGCTAGGATTACGAGCAACGCAGGTAAATTTGGGAAAAATTGAAGTTAAAAATGAGCTTGGTTTTAAGAAAATTAAAGGATCCCATAGCTCACTAAAGGCTTAGGGGTCGAAAGGCGCTCGAGGAATAAATCAAGGTTTTGTTTAAATACCTTTTTCAAAAATACCTTGTAAACGGTCTTTTCTTATTTTGAAATTGAATAAAGTTCCGGTGTTTTCGGAAGATTCAATTTTTATATCTCCACCATGTTTGAAAATTATTTTTTGAACAATACTTAGCCCGATCCCAGAGGTGCTTCTGTTTTTCTCAGGCTTAGTGGTATAGAATATTTTAAAAATTTTATCCTGGTTTTCTTTGGGTATTCCTGGACCATTATCTTTGATTGAAAAGTGCTGGTAAAAATCGTCCTCAAAACCTGAAACTTTTATTTTAACTACATCTTTATCGTTGTGATTTATGGCATTTGAGATTAAATTTTGAAATACCTGATAAGCCGGAATTTGTCCCATGTTTATATCGGGAGTATTTAGGGAGAGAGATATTTGAAAATCCTTTTCTGATAAAATGGCAACTTCTATTTCTTTAAGGATAGTTTTTATTGGGACTACTTCTCTATCGTAATCTTGAATTTGGCTGCGTGAATATTCAATAATCCCAGAAATTAGACCTTCCATTTTGTAGACTCTGGATTTCATTAACTCAAAATGACTAGGAATATCTTCGACTTTCCCATCCTTAATATCTTGTTCAATAAATTCAGTAATATTTATTATTCCTCGTAAGGGAGCTTTTAAGTCGTGCCCAAGGATATAGCCAAGTTGATCCAAATCATTTACCATGGTTGTCAACTCCTGCTCAGTTTGTTCAAGGCGTTGTTTACTTACCATAGTAGATTGAAGTAAATCGGCGAAGATATTTAATCCTAAAACTAGTTCGTCAAAGGAGTCGTTGAGTTCAGAAGGTAATCCTCTTGGTTTTAAATTTCCTGCCGACCATTCTAAGATTAAATCTTTTAAGGAATTTAAGCGATTTTCGTCAATCATTTTTAAATGTTTTGGCCCATTTTATTGCACTTTGTTCATCACTAAATAATTTCATTGGTAGTTTATTATTCTTAAAATTAAGGAAAAAATTTCCAAGTAATTTTTGAATAAAGGTAGTAGAGACTAATGCTGCGCATGAGGCTAAAGCGGGGACGGTACTATAAAATTTACGTGCCTCTAAGGAATAGCCTTGTTGGGAAAGGTGATGAATCATTGGGTAGGTTTTACCTTCTACAAAATTTTGGAGATGTTTCCAGTTTTCCATGGCTTCCTCAAGTGATTCTTCCCCTTTGAAAACACTGTTACGCTTGGTTATCACAATTCCGTCGTCAGTTAGGACCACGTGATGAGTTTTGGTAAAGATTTCCTTAATTATTTCCATTATTTTTACTGGCTAAGTCAGAATCTTATTTAATTATCGTTTTCTTTTATAAAAGCCCCTGCCCACTTAAATGCATCTTCTTCGCTGGAGAAAAGTCTTAATGGGATTTGTAGTTTATTAAAATTTAGAAAAAAATTCCCAAGGATTTTTTGAATAAAAGAGTAAGTAATCATTGCAGAGCACAAACCCAATGGTTTGTGGTTACTATAAAATTTCCTTGCTTCATTTGATACCGAGTAATAGGGTAAATAATTCACCATTGGATAATTTTTTTCACCCATAAACTTTTCAATGGCAATCATATTTTCTTTTGCCAATTCCAATTCCGAAGAATTTTCAGGCAGCGCCAAAGTTTTTGTTACAATAATGCCATCAGCCCTTAAATAAATATGAAGATTTTGGGTAAATGTTTCCTTAATTAATTTCATAAAAAATAGGGTTGTCACAATGCCTAATCACTGTTAAAAACAGTGATTAGGCATTGATTGGTAAGGAGTCACTTACATTGGATGGCAATGAAACGGGATTAATAAGGATTCGTTTTCCTCATCGTTGTCGTCTTTTTCTTCATTCTCATCGTCATCGGCGAAAGCCATAAAAAGCATGTCGCTATGTGCATTTACATCATTTATCCAAAAGGTATCTATGAAAAATGATTTAGAAATGTTTGAATTGGATAATTGAAAAACAATACTATCGTTGGCTGATGAGTTTTTTATTTCAATATGGAAGCCGTTTAAATCCTCTAGTGAAGTAATGGTTCCTTGGATGAAAATAGTGTCTCCAAGGGGGTATTCTGTCCCTGCCTTAATTGAGGGAATATTGTAATTTGTATCGTCTTCATTATTTTCTTTTTCGCATCCAAAGAAGGAAACCGAAACCAGGGTCAAAATAATAAAATTTAATTTAAACATTATACAGTATTTGATCGGGATAAAAATGAAAAAAAAATCCCGTTAATCGATGATTAACGGGATTAATTTATTTGAAGTTAAATCTAATGATTAGTCTTCTTTTGTTTCAGCATCAGCAGCGTCGTCCTTTTTCTCAGCTTTTTTAACTGGAGCAGGCTTAACGACCTTCTTTTCAGAAGTTTCTAATGAGCTTTTAAGAGCTGAAAGAACGTCTAAGTCTCCAAGAGTGGTTTTCTCTACAGAATCTTTAACTTTTTTCACAGATTTCTTAGCAGCAGCAGCAGTTTTCTTCTTCTCGCCTTTTTCTGCCTCAACAACCATTGCTAGGTCGTCTTGGTGGATACGGCTATGAGAGATAAGAATACGCTTGCTTTCTTTGTTGAACTCGATTACTTTGAAGTCACCTTTTTCATCAATCTTCATCTTATCGCCATTTTCTTTAACAACGTGTTTGATAGGAGAGAATCCTTCAACACCGTAAGGAAGAGAAATGATAGCACCTTTATCAGTGATTTTGGTGATAGTTCCTTCGTGAACAGAGTTTACATAGAATACAGTCTCGAAAGTATCCCAAGGGTTTTCTTCAAGTTGCTTATGTCCTAGGCTTAGACGACGATTTTCAAGGTCGATTTCTAAGATTGAAACTTGTAGTTCAGCACCCATTTCAGTGAATTCTTTCGGGTGGTTGATTTTCTTAGTCCAAGAAAGGTCAGAGATGTGGATTAATCCGTCAACTCCTTCTTCAATTTCTACGAATACACCGAAGTTAGTCATGTTACGAACTTTCGCAGTATGGCTTGATGCAACTGGGTATTTACCTTCGATAGTTTCCCATGGATCAGTTTTCAATTGCTTGATACCAAGAGACATTTTGCGGTCTTCACGGTCGATAGTTAAAACAACAGCTTCAACTTCGTCGCTTAACTTCATGAACTCTTCTGGAGTACGTAGGTGTTGAGACCAAGACATTTCAGAAACGTGGATAAGTCCTTCTACGCCTGGAGCAATCTCGATGAAAGCACCGTAGTCGGCGATATTAACAACCTTACCTTTAACAGAGGTACCGATTTCGATATCTTTGCTAAGAGCTTCCCAAGGGTGCTCAGTAAGTTGCTTAAGACCAAGTGCGATACGACGTTTTTCATCATCGAAATCAAGCACAACAACGTTGATTTTTTGATCCAATTCCAATATTTCAGATGGATGATCGATACGACCCCAAGAAATATCAGTAATGTGAAGTAATCCATCAACACCACCAAGGTCGATAAACACACCAAAGTCGGTGATGTTTTTAACAGTACCTTCAAGAACCTGACCTTTTTCAAGTTTGGCCATGATCTCTTGTTTTTGGCTTTCAAGATCGTCTTCGATAAGTATTTTGTGAGATACTACAACGTTTTTGAATTCGTGGTTGATTTTTACCACTTTGAATTCCATAGTTTTACCTAC
>JBLIKP010000064.1:0-13831 GCA_047635375.1 Sphingobacteriales bacterium
CCTATTGGAGTCCACTCAAAGGTTACTGTACTTATTGTTGGAGTCAGACAACTAACAATTGGCGCGGCAAGTGGATTAACCACAGGAACATCAATAGGTATTGAGTCACTAGAACAACCCCCTTTTACGGTACTGACATAATACCTTTTGCTCGTGTTAATTATTCCAGTATTGTATTTTACCGAATTTGAAAGCTTAATAAAACTTTCATCCAACCATTCAAAAGTGGAGTTACTTGTCCCTGATGAGGCTGCCAAAACTGTGGATGAACCTTTACAGACTAAAGTGTCTCCGGTCACAGTTGGTGCTAGTGGGATTTGATTAACTTGAATTTTTACATCAGTTCTGGCCAGAGAATAACAACCCTCTAGACTAGGGTGAATATACACGGAGGCTGATGAACTTAAAGGACCCGTATTGTAGATGTTACTATCGGATGGTAATAAGGAACCAAAGGTAGGTTGCGTAAACCACTCAAATTTTGTCCTAGGTAAATTTGCTGTTGCAACTATGGACAATGAATCTCCACCACAAATAATTTCATTTCCAAATACCCCTGAAATAATGGGACGTGGTTTTACAGTAACCCCTACGGTTGTTCTTGTTGGGCTTGGTCCACAATTGGGTAAGAATGCTTCCACCTGATAATCAATATCTGCGTTAAGGGTATTGGTAATAAAGGTATCGCCTTCAAATAACAAGGATGTACTCGTGGCATTGTACCATCTGAAAGTTGCTCCTACTGGTGTTAACCTAATCAAGGAAGCCATTTCACCACTACAAATTGTATCTTTTTTTGCCGTAGCGATTGGTGTCGCTGATGTTACAAATACAGTGGTAGTGTCTTTAAGGACACTAAGACACTCTTTTCCTCCACCAATAATTTTTACGGATTGGATGTAGTAGGCCGTGTCCTGCTGTACAACAGGAGTAGTAAAACTTGTTCCTTCAAAAAAAGGAACGGTTGCACTTGTAGTTTTATACCATCTAAAAACAACTCCGGAGGGTGAAAGGGCATCTAAAACAGCTGTAGAATTCTGACAAATTGTTTCATCCCTTATATCTGGGGTGGCAGGTAATGGAGTAATATTTATCATTTTCGCTGTCTGTGGTACATTTGGAACATTGCACCGTTGGACATAGAAGGAGGTTGTACTCGTTAAAGCAGTATCCAAATTGTCACCTGTAAATACTAGGTTTCCAACCGAAGGATCATCGAACCAAAAATGTGTAGTTTCAGGATTATTACTTGAGACAACCATCTTGGCTGTATCCATCTCACAAAGGGCCTCTAATCCTGATACAACTGGTCTTTCCGTCTTTTTATAAGCCCCATAAAGTCTTAATTCTTTGCTACCAGGAAAGACACTGGTAATATTTATTTTGACCAAAACTCTATCAAAAGCCGCCGTTGGTTTGAATTTGATTACGGCTCTAGGTTGACCTCCAAAGGAACCTGCTTGAGTAACACTAATTAACTTTTCATCACCGTTTGAGTTAATTCCAAGAAAGGACTCCACACTCAAAGAAGCTGTAGAATCAAAACCTACCAAAAACCCATCCTGAACAATAATAAACATAGTATCATTTGGGCAAGCCGATTTTGGAAAAATTAATAATTGCCCAACGAAGTCTCCATTAACACCGGATATGGTAAGCGTAGAATTTGTTATATAGTTAGGATCATTATCAACCGAATTACCTGGATTTGCCACATCACATCCAAGTGGACAATCCCCAGAAACAGACTGAGAATTGGCGTATTCTAATGGCTGACCTAAAACATTAGCTACTCCGCAAGTAGCAACTAATGCAAGGATGGTTAAAATATTTTTCATAATCAGAGTAATCGTAAAGTTCTAATAAAATCAAGTAAGTAGGTGACACTTAATAAGATTTCATTTTTTCATAACCATCAAATTTACTGAAATAAAAAAGATCACAAAGGGGAGTTAACGCAAATATAAATTCCTTTATTTTACATGGCTTAAAAAGGCTTACCTAAAATTTTTAACTGTATCTACGGCATATTTCACTTTTTCAACCTCCATATCTGGACTTATTCCATGTCCAAGATTGAAAATAAATCCGTTTTCATTACGCATTCTATTCAACACATGCTCTACTCTTTCCTTTATCACCGGCTTATTTGCGTAAAGAATTGTAGGGTCAAGATTACCTTGCACGGCAATATTTGAGGGAAGAGATTGCTTTAAACTTAAAATATCAGCGTTCCAGTCAATCGAAATAACGTCGGGTTTAGATTTTGCCATTATGGGCGCAAAATAGGAACTGCCTCGGCAGAAATAAATAACAGGAACCCCTGTTCTATTTAATCCTTGGATTATTTGGTCGTTATAACGGTGTGCGAACTCGTTAAAATCCTCAAAAGACAAGGCGTGAGCCCAACTATCAAAAAGCTGCACAGCTTGCACACCTGCTTTTATTTGTCCGTTTAGGTAATTAACCGTTACCCTTGCAATTTTATCTAAAAGTTTATGTGCTAATTTCGGATGATTATGAATAAGTGCCTTACTTTTCTTGAATTCACGGGTTGATCCACCTTCAACGAGGTAGGACATCACAGTGAACGGTGCTCCAGCAAAACCGATTAATGGGATTTTACCATCAAGACGCTTCAGGACTTCATGAATGGCTTTGTATACATAGTCGAAAGCCTCGTCGGTATCAGGCTCCAAAAGTTTTTCAATATCTGCAGCAGTTCTAACGGGGTTGCTAAAAATTGGTCCAACGCCCTTTTCGAAGCTTAAATCTCCACCCATTGCTTCTCCAACAACCAAAATATCGCAGAATAAAATGGCGGCATCAATATCCAAAATATCAACTGGCAACATTGTAACATCAGCGGCAATTTCTGGAGTCTTACACATTTCAAGGAATGTGTACTTTTCCTTAATAGCCATATATTCTGGCATGTACCTCCCTGCTTGTCGCATAAACCAAACTGGCGGACGAGAAACTGGTTTTGAAAATGCTGCGTCTAAAAACAATGTATTTTTCAATGTAGATTATTTTTGATTTATAAATTGATAACCCACTCCTCTTATGGAATGGAAATATTTTGGATTTCGAGGATCCTCCTCAAACATTTTTCTTAGGTTCAATATAAAGTTATCGATGGTTCTGGTTGACGGATAAATATCGTATCCCCAAACAGTTTCTAGGATTAACTCCCTTGAAATTGCCTCACTTTCTCGCTCAATAAATAGTTTTAGAAGCATCGCTTCTTTTTTACTAAGTCTCCATTTTTGGTCATTAGGACCAGTAACTTCGTAATTAGGAAAATTGATTTGCTTATCACCGATTTCGAAAAACTCAAATTTCGAGGCCACTTTCCCTGTCCGCTTTAGCAGATTCACCACTCTCAAAATCAATTCTTCTAGGTTAAAAGGCTTTGGTAAGTAATCGTCAGCACCTTTTTTAAGGCCTTTAATTCTATCCTGCCCAGAACTTTTTGCCGTAAGCATAAGAATTGGGGTCTCACTGTCTTCTATTCTTATGGTTTCACATACTTGGAAGCCATCAATTTCAGGAAGCATTACATCAAGTACCACGAGATCAAATCGTTCAGATTTGAAAATTTTTAACGCCATTCGCCCATCGATTGCGGTGGACACAGCATAGCCTTCAAGCTCGAGATTCATTTTTATCCCTTGGAGCAAGGTCTCTTCATCTTCGACTAAAAGTATCCTTTTTTTCATTTACTATGCTTTTGGCAATTGAATTTCAAAAATACAACCTGAAGGTTTATTATTTAAAATTCTGATAATACCCTTATGGTAATTCACAACCTCTATAACCAAATATAAACCTATTCCGGTTCCTTTATTTCTTCGGGTGTTTTCGCTTCCTACGCGGTAAAATTTCTCAAAAACTTTTCTTTTATCAGACTCAGTTAATCCTGGACCTTCATCGGCGACAGCCAAAACCACTTTCCCATTTTTCTCAGTTACGGAAATGGTTACCTGTTGGCCTTCCTTTGAATATTTTAATGCATTCTCAACCAAGTTTAGAACCATTGCCTCAATTGCAAAAGGGTCGCCATAAATAATTAAATCATTAGATGACCTTTCAAATGCAACGTTTTGTTCGCGAATAGCAATCGATTCTTTCATCCCACGCAAAAGTGCGGTTAGGTTAAGCTTTTCCCAGGAAAAACCATTATCCCCAGACTCCATTTTAGACGCCATTAAAATCTTTTCAACTAGCAGTTCTAACCTGTGGGTTTCACTTAATGAATTACGGATAAGCTTCTCTTTTTGGTGGTCCTCGAGATTTTTTCGCTCAAGGGTTTGTGTGTTTAAACGAATTCCCGCTAGTGGGGACTTTAATTCATGCGTGATGGAGAGCATGAAATTACTTTGCTGAAGACTTAGGGCCTGCTCCGCTTTAAACGATCTACGAATCCACCATGCACCAACCAGAAGGATTACAAGAAAAACACTTCCTTCCCCACCAATCATCCAAGCTTTTTTAGAAAGCTTTCGACCAAGACTTGGAATTTCCTCAGAAGGTAAAAGCAACATTTCCTGATTAACAACCTGAAAATTTAAGTCATAAATTAAGTATGTCCACCAACCGAATTGAAGCAGAATATAAATTAAAAGGATGTAAAAAATCGTAAGAGGGCGCATTTAAATTAATCTTCAAACGCCTTATCCAGCGCTTCGCAGATTACATCGCGAGCAATTTTAAGGTCTTTTTGGGTATGTGCTTCTGAAATGAATCCAACCTCATATCCGGATGGACCAAAATAAACACCGCGCTTTAGTAATTCTCTATGGAACTTGCCGAAGCGAGACATATCTTTTGCGCTAATTTCATCGGCACGGGTAATTCTATCGTTCGCCGAAAAGCTAATCCAAAAGATTGAAGCCAAGTGGAATATACGAACCTGAAGATTACGCTCTACAATAAAATCGTAAATGCTTTGTACGAAATGGGCTGTTTTCATTTCCAGTTTATCATAGAAACCAGGCTTTAAGCACTCTTTCAATTGCGCTAATCCTGCAGCCATGGCTATTGGATTACCACTAAGGGTTCCTGCCTGATAAACTTGTCCTTCTGGAGAGATTTTAGCCATAATGTCTGACCTACCTCCATAAGCACCCACAGGCATCCCACCACCAATGACTTTACCATAAGTGATAAGGTCCGGTTGTATTTCGTAGAATCCCGCAGCACCTTCGGCACCAATGCGATATCCTGAAATCACCTCGTCAAAAATCAAAAGAGATTTATATTTTACAGTAATATCACGTAGGTATTGTAGGTAATCTTTATCCTGAATTAACAATCCGTTATTTGCAGGCAATGGCTCAACAATAATCGCTGCGATATCGTCGCTATGCTCTTTAAAGCACGCTTTAAGCGCTGCCTTATCATTCAGCGGAAGCACAAGAGTCTCCTTAACAAAGCCCTCAGGAATGCCGGCAGATGAGCTCTCACCTAAAGTCACAAGTCCAGAACCAGCCTTAACTAAAAGGGAATCCACGTGACCGTGGTAGCATCCTTCGAATTTGATGATTTTGTTTTTCCCGGTAAATCCGCGAGCAAGTCGGATCGCCGACATAACCGCCTCAGTACCAGAATTTACAAAACGTAATTTATCTAAATAGCTATTGTGACGAAGCATAAGCGTCGCCAATTCATTTTCTAAGCGAGTAGGAGCTCCAAAGGAAAGTCCTTTTTCAACAGCCTCAATTACGCTTTCGCGGATTGCAATATGGTTGTGGCCTAAAATTAATGGACCCCACGAACAGCAGAAATCGATGTAGGAATTATTGTCAGCATCGGTTATACGACAACCGTCACCCTTGTCAATAAAAACAGGGTTTCCCTCAACAGAATTAAATGCACGGACCGGTGAATTCACCCCACCTGGGAATAATTTTTGAGACTCCTCAAACAGCTCGTTAGAGTGGTGGAAATTCTCAAATACAGGGGTTGCTTTTTTCTTACGATTGAACAATTTGCTAATTGAACTCATTACCTAGAATTAACTAAAATTGATTATTGTATTAAAATGGAAGATCGTCCCCATCATCACCAGCTCCAAAACCAGTACCAGCAGTAATTGGAGGTGCTGCTGGAGGGAAGTCGTTTCCGCCTTGATCAGCAGGCTGACCTTGACTAGCTGGAACAACTCTCCAAGCTTCAAGGTTTGTAAAATAATTTACTTTCCCTTCTTTCTCCCACTTTCTACCTTTGATGTTAAAGCTTACAGTAGCAGAATCACCTAATTTAAAAGCATCTAAAATGGCGCAACGGTCTTGGATAGTCTGGAACTTAATTACCTCAGTAAAAGTAGTTCCATTTTTATTTTCGTTGGTTTCAATTACAAATTCTCTTTTTTTGAAAGTATCTGTGATTTGTTGAACGTTGTCGATAACGATAACGTTACCAGTAATCTCAAAACTCATATAAGGTTATTTTAATTTTTCTTCTATTTATTTGACCCCCAAAAGTAATCATTACTTTTGACCTCATTAATAAATATGGTGATTGATTTATCCACCATTACCTCTATTTTTACCAAGATATGACACAAGCCACTTCAGACCCTTTTGGAACAGCCGCATTAGATGCAGTTTCTGGTGATTTTTCGGAAGAATTATTGATTCATGCCAATAAGCTTGAGGGCCAAAACATTCCAATAAATTACCTTACCCGTTCCTTTGAAGAAATGCCCATAATTGAGCAGACTGCCCTAAAAAAAGTTAGAGGTAAAACTTTAGACGTGGGAGCTGGTGCTGGGTCACATTCACTTTACCTTCAGGAAAAGGGGATTAATGTATTTGCCATTGACACAAGTTTGGGAATGACACAGTCTATGACTAAAAGAGGAATTAAAGAGGTTGTTTATGGCAGGGTTGAGGACTATCGGGGGGAGATGTTTGACACCATCATTTGCCTAATGACAGGAATTGGAATGGCAGGTAATATTGAAGGTCTACCGTCATTTATATCAAGTCTACTGAGCCTTTTAAAACCAGGCGGCCAAATTTTAATTGACGGTGCTGATATCCGAGATCTATTTGATGAAGAGGAATTAAATAAAGAGGATGAATATTATGGTGAATTCATCTATACCAGTGAATATAAGGGAATAAAAAGCGATCCCTTCCCATGGTTATACCTCCCTGCAGAAACCCTTCAGGATTGCTGTGCTGCAATGGGTGTGAAATGTAAAATTGTTAAATGGGGTGATAATAATGATTACCTCGCAAAAATAGGGAGCTAATTAGTTTTTCGGACTCTCCTTCTTTGGAGTTTCACTCTTGGCTTTAGGCTCCACGGGTATTTGCTCCCCTTTAGCCTTCATTGGAAATGCCTTATCGTCCACTTTTTTATATTCAACCTTCACCTCCTCAGCTGAATCAAGCTTCGTCGAATCACTCTTATCTGTAAATGTAGGTTTTGTCATTTTAGCGCCCGATTTAAGCGTCTCTACACTAATTGAGGGAAGAATTGTACGGATTAATGAATCAGTAATAACTCGCTTAATACTATCAACCTTAAACTGATCGGCAAGGGTTGCTGAATCCAGACCGGAAATCGCAACAGAATCACGCATTTCTTGGAAATCAACACTTTGCGCGACACTATCGGCACTACCAATACTATCGGCGAAAGCCTTTTTAACCGCTTCATTACCCAAGTATTCGTCAACAGATTTATTTAAATCGACTTTCTTAGCCTTCTTGTTTGTGTAAGCAAACACTACTTGAACGTATTTATTTGGGAGATCGATAAAGCTGGCAATATGGCTTTCCCTTTGGTATTCATAATCGTCGTTTAATCTGTAACCACGCTTATAAAGTTGCTTTTTAAGTTCAAAATCAAAACGTTTTTGCCCGATTACCGACATTGCGGCACAGGTACCTCCTGAAAATTCGTAAAAGAAGTTGACGTTGTTGTTATTATAAATTAATTTACCTCCAGAATCCTTAACCAAACGGCTTTCAAACTCCTCTTCCATGTTCATGATTTGGGATTTTGACATACCAATCTGACCGACAGCGATGCTCGAAATAAACAGTAGGGATAAAATAAAAACAAAACGCATGAGAAAATTCAATTTGGGGGCAAAATAAATCTTTAAATCTTAGAATCTTGTAAGAGGCAAAGGTTTAAATTTTAATCGTTTATAGCTTCCCAAAGAAGATCTTTGAGTGGGTTGATATTTTTTTGAGTAATTGCAGAAATAAAAATGGACTTCACCCCTTTTGGCAATTCCTTTTTCATCTCTTCCATTAATTCTTCATCCAGCATATCAGATTTAGTGATAGCCAAGACTCTTTCCTTCACGAGGAGCTCAGGGTTGTATTCCTTTAGCTCATTTAAGAGAATTTCGTAGTCTTTGTTAATATCCATTGAATCGGCAGGGACCATGAAAAGCAGGACAGCGTTACGTTCAATATGACGTAAAAATCTGATCCCTAACCCTTTTCCTTGGCTTGCTCCTTCGATAATCCCAGGAATATCAGCCATCACAAAACTTTTATTATCCCTGTAAGAGACAATTCCTAGATTGGGAATTAAGGTTGTAAAGGCATAGTCGGCGATTTCTGGTTTAGCGGCAGAAACGACAGAAAGAAGTGTCGATTTACCTGCATTTGGAAATCCTACTAAACCTACATCGGCAAGAATTTTTAACTCTAAAATTTTCCACTCTTCAATTCCAGTTTCTCCTGGCTGGGCGTATCTTGGAGTTTGATTTGTTGGGGATTTAAAGTGAACATTTCCTTTTCCACCCTTTCCTCCTTTTACCAAAAATTCTAGTTGATCCTCCTCGGTAATTTCGAATTCAATTTCGTTAGTCTCAGGATCCCTGGCGACTGTCCCCAGGGGAACATCAACATAAATATCGGTTCCATCAGCGCCACTACTTTGGTTTTTAGTTCCAGAGCCACCGTGAGTTGCACGAATATGTTTTGTGAATTTTAAATGTAGAAGTGTCCAGAATTGTGAGTTTCCACGAAGAATAATATCCCCCCCGCGTCCACCATCACCGCCATCGGGACCACCCTTTGGCATAAATTTTTCGCGTCGAAGATGGCGTGAGCCAGGTCCTCCGTTACCTGAACGGCAACAAATTTTTACGTAATCGACAAAGTTAGAACTTGCCATGATTTTAGAAGTTTAATACTTCTCTACCACCTCAGCGATAGAGGAAAAAATCTCCTCAATTGTACCTACGCCATTAATGGCAGTGAATTTATTTTGCTCTCTGTAGAAATCAGCTACAGGGCGTGTATTTTTAACGTATTGCTGAATTCTGTTACGAATGATTTCAACGTTTGCATCGTCTTTACGACCTTCAATCTCACCACGTTTTAGTAAACGTTGAACAAGTTCTTCGTCGTCTACTTTTAGGGCGATCATTCCAGAAATAGTAGTTTTTTTAGTTACAAGCATTTTATCCAATGCTTCAGCTTGAGCCACAGTACGAGGAAACCCATCGAAGATGAATCCTTTTCCATCCATGTGTTCGTCTACCTTATTACTGATCATGTTAATCACAACTTCATCAGGGACTAACATACCTTTTGCCATTAGCTCTTTAGCTTCAAGGCCAAGTGCGGTACCACGCTTAATTTCAGAACGCAGAATATCCCCTGTAGAAAGGTGGATTAATCCGTATTTTTCAATTAAATTTTTAGACTGGGTGCCTTTTCCAGCGCCTGGTCTTCCAAAAAGTACAATGTTTAACATAATCCTTACAATTAATTATAAACTAAAAAGCCTCGAGATATTCCGAGGCTTGTAATTATTAGTGTCTTTTAAAGAATTTGAATTCTATAAGTGGACCCGAAGGGATTCGAACCCCTAACCTCTTGATTCGTAGTCAAGTGCACTATCCAGTTATGCTACGGGTCCAGTGTTTTAAAAGAACTTTTCTCGTTGTTTTGAGAGGTGCAAATATACGGTAAAACAATTTAATTTTAAAAATTTATTCAAGCTGTTTTTTCAATAGCACTAAACCCTCTGATAATGAGTGGGGTTGGTACCCTAAAATTCGCTCCGCTTTAGCTATATTGAAACCTGTTTTAGGCGGTCGAGGGGCTGCTTGACTTAAGGTTCCAGTGGAAATAGGCTTAATTAGACTTTTATCCAAGCCATACACATCCGCTATTTCTTGAACCAAAGAATAGACACTTTTCACTTCCTTCCCCGATATATTAAAAATCCCTTCATACTTCCCTTCTCCAATCAAATAACAGCCTTTGGCTAAATCTTCGGCTAATGTTGGGGAGCGAAACTGGTCGTTTACTATAGTGATTTCTTTTCCTTGTTCTAACATTGACTTTGCCCATAGCACAATGTTTGATCTGCTCATATTCGCCACAAGCCCATAAACAAGAATAGTACGTGCCACAGCAAATTTGCACCCAGATTCCTTTAAGGCATTTTCGGAGTCAAGCTTGGATTGCCCGTAAAGGCTTAGCGGATTTGGCTCATCGTCCTCAGAATAGGGACCATTTTCACCATCAAAGATAAAATCAGTGCCTAAATGCAACACAAAAGCATCATTCTTCTTTGCCCAAGCTGCAATATTTTTTACCGCGGTTACATTTAAGGCCTTACATTTTTCGGGCTCGCTTTCACAGACATCGACATTTGTCATTGCCGCGGTGTTTATAATAATAGTAGGCTTAACATTTTCCAACACCCTACTCAAATCGCCCTTGCTTGTTATATCCAAGGAAATGTATTGCATATTGGCTGACATTGGGTGACGATTTTCTCCGGTTGAAGTTGCCACAAAATCGGCTCCAGCCTCTAAATAAAGATCACTTAGCTTTTGACCCAACAATCCATTACTACCTGTAATTAATATTTTCGTTTCCATGTTATAAACTAAAATTAATAGAGAATTTTATTCCAAAATTACTGATTGTTCCGCCCGGATTTCTAATGGCATACTCATCTTTATAAGCTCCGTCAATATATGTAAGCCTATAAATAGCATCAACCCTAAAAAAGTAAAGGAAATTCTCTACTCCAAAACCTGTCTCTAGGTAAGGGCGATTTCCTAAAGTTCCAAAATCACCTTGCTGATTAAATTCAATGTTATTATCACTCAAATTCCCAAGAACACCATGCGCCCATATAACCTCACGCAAGCGTAACTTCTTTAATAGTGGAATCCGATTTAAAAATAATCCGCCAAAATGGTGATCCCATGTTAGCTCCACGTACTCATCACTTAAAAACTCGAAATAATTCATGAGTGCAAATGAATTCCTTGAAAAGAATGGTGTTTGGTTCCCACGATGCACTCCTAATAAAGGATAAGGCACTGTACTAAAAATCTTATCCCCCCGAAGCGAAATTTGTGAATACCCTAAAAGACCAAGACGTAAACGGTATTCTAGTCCTAGGTTCATTCTAAAATAATCAAATTCACTTTTCATGATTCCCGAAACCCCTTTTACGGCATTCAATGTAAACACGGGAGCCTTCCTATTCGAAACCCTTACCGCCCTATTATCATTCCTCAAGTAAATTGCCCCAGGATTAAGTCGGGCATAAAAATTTATCTCGCTGGTGCGGAAGGCTAATTTTCCTGGGCTAATGGGTATATAATTAATGTTTTGGAAGGTAAAATCGGTTTTCAGCCCTTGGCTAAAGGTTTTTTCAAATTTTAATCGGTTTTCAATTTTCCTATTAATTCTGCCATATTTTAAGTTCGTCGCCGAATCCTCAGAAACCGTATTCTGAGAGGTTCCTAAAATTCCGATTGTCCCATAATTAAAGGAAACCCCTCCCCGAGACAGATCATCACGTCGTTCTAAACTTATGGAAGTATAGGGGTCGGCGTCAAGCAAGTAGGAAGTTCTGGCTAAATACTTAAATTTCTCATCCTTGGTTCCAATGGCCCCAAAGCCTTCAAACCTTAATTTATCTGAGAAAAATTCATTTGTCCTAAACCCTGTTTGGATTCTAACACCTTCTACTACATTAAGGGAAATCAATTGATGCCACGAACCTAAATCTATATTCCCTATTTCATGGTAACCAGTAAGGGTAAAATAGGCTAGGCTTACAAGATTCCTTACCATAGGAATGGTATTTACCGAGTCAATAAGCCTATAAACTCTTAAATCATCGCCCGAAACTTGCTCATGCCTTCGATCAAGCCAAAAGCTATCCACATTTGCAGGGACAGAGTCGGCGCGGACAATTTTTTTCTTGAAAAAATCATCTTCGTAGGCCTGATTTATCTTTAAATCCTTTACCGAAAGATAAATTTTACCAATTATTCCCACCCATTTATTACTTACATCAACAAAATCGACCACAATTCTGGTCTTGGTGGGGAAAACGGGGCCTAAGTCGGTGAATTGAAATTCTTGCTGTAGAATAGCGGTTTCAATGAAATTAATATTTACTGATTTCTTGATTTTAAAATCTATCTGCTTTAGAGCCCAAGTGCTATCAGTAACCCACATATAGCCAAAAAAGGCTAAATCCTGATCATTCCTTGGCTTGACTTTAATCTTATAACACCAATCATTACCGATAAACATGCTATCGCTCAGGTAGAATTCATAAAAGATAAAAGCTCCCTCTGCAAGCGGGGAAAGAAATTCTTTTTCCAGCAAGAGCACTTTATTTTCGTAAAAGTTTAAATCTAAATAGGAGGATCCTGTGAAATTCGAGATAAAATCACCCTCCCTTATTCCAACACCACTTAATTTAACGGCTTCAATAACTTCCTTTTGGTTATTTCCTTCTGACTCTTTGTAGATCTTGCTTAAGCTTTCGGAATTATAGAAGGGTAAAACAGCCTCACTCTCAAGCCCGGGTATATTTTGTAAACTATCGAATAAATGTTTAATCGGTTTAAATACCCATCTACTTTTAAACTTGTCACTTACATTATCAATGGACAATTGCATTTTATTGTAAGACTCGTACTCGTAAGTTTTTAAGCTGGCTTTATTATAAAAAGGCTTTTTTTCGATCACTGCCTTAACAATTGCAATGGCTGGATTTTTCCCAGCATTCACCTCAACTTCTCCCAGTCCTATTGAAAGTTGATCTAATTTGATGTTGATGGTTTGGTCTTCACCATACTTAATCTTCACCGCTTCACGGCTGTAACCAAGGTATGAAACCACCAATGAGTCGAACCTATTTTCAGTTGATAGCTCGTAAAATCCGTCAAAATCTGTGCTTGTCCCGCTTAAAGTTCCTTTGAAATAAACATTAACAAAAGGCATTCCTGCATTACTTTGGGCATCAGTAACTTTTCCGGAAATTGTATAGGTCTGCGCAAAAACCTCCCCTAACGGAATAAGAAAAAATATAAAAAGGAAGATTAAATGAGTAAGCTTAAGATTGGGCATTAAATTATTATCGATTTAAAGTCATTTTAAAGTGTTGAATTCCTGCTTCTTCGAATTGCGGCCCGTTTTTCTCGAATCCGGTTTTCGCATATAATGGCATTGCCGTTAACTGTGCGTGAAGAAACACCTCATTTTCAGATTGGGGAAGATCATTTTTTACCGCATTTACCAAATGAGTGCCTACATTTTTTCCACGAGCATCTATTAATACGGCAAATCTTTCCAGTTTAATTTTTTCCCCATAAAATCTCCAACGGGCGGTTCCTACAGGCTTGTCACTTAAGAAAGCTAGAAAATGAGTTGAGCTGGACTCAAACTCGTCATATTCCTCACGAGCATCCACTTCCTGCTCCTCCACAAATACGCGTTGGCGTATAGCAAAAGCAATTTTTAATTCTTCGTCGGTTGTTATTTTTTTAACTGTTATCAAGGCGTTTATATTGAAGTTTTCA
>JBLIKP010000065.1:0-13603 GCA_047635375.1 Sphingobacteriales bacterium
TTTTTAATTAGCAGAAACTAATTTTAGTAAACATGAAAAAACAATTAAAAATTAAAGACCTGAAAATCACTAGTTTTGTGACCAGTATGGAAGAAAGCGAAAGTGCAACCATTAAAGGCGGAACCGATACAGCTGCAGAGAATCCAACAATAAAAGATTGCTCATTGGACTGTTTTACCTTCGGTCCATGCGCTGGTTCTACTCCAGTTGCTGCATGTTAAATTTTTATATTAAAGTGGGGGTGTGTTTTATCTCCCCACTTTTATTTCTCAAAAAAACCTTATGAAGTATCTCTGAATAATTTTTTTAAGTTTTTTTTCAATATTTAATTCCATTGCCCAAGAAAACTATTTAGAAACATATTCTGGCGGAGTAAAGCCAGGAGATGTCGATGGTCCAATTGATTTTGCCCGATTTCGAAATCCAGTAGGACTGGCAATAAACAAGGATGGCAATATTTTACTAGCTGATCAAGGAAATCAAAAAATAAAACTTATTAACCTTGTTGATTTAGCGGTAATTACCTTTGCTGTGAGTAGAGTGCAGGGGTATTTAGATGGTCCTAAGGAAGTTGCAGTGTTTTCATTTCCAGGTGATATTGTTTCTGATGAAATTGGAAATATTTATGTGACAGACCCACTAAATAACGTTATTCGAAAAATTGATACTGCTGGTATTGTAACTACTGCAGTTGGAAGTGGTGAATTTGGATATAAAGATGGACCTGCAGATTCCGCCCAATTTTCTTCCGCAGGAGGCCTAGCATTTGACTCAAAAGGAAATTTATTTTTCAGGGACATTTTTAATAACAGAATTCGAAAAGTTTCCCTTGAGGGTATGGTCTCTACCTTTGTCGGAGGTGGGGTCACCCAGCAGAAAGATACAACCGTTATCTATGGTGAGTTTCGGGATGGAAAAAATGAAGAATCAAGGTTTTATAATCCTAGCCACTTGATTATTGATAAAGATGATGTTTTATGGGTTTCGGATTATAATAACGGTGCCATTAGAAAAATAGATAGTGACGGAAATGTTTCTACTTTTTTGGGTACGATTTGTCCCGGTAAAACAGAGATAAGAGGTTATAAAGACGGTCGGATTTAAGATGCGAGATTTAATAGGGTGGCTTCGATTGCTTTATCCGACGAACACGGAGTAATTGTTGTGGACGATGAAACTGCAAGAATTCGTCAAATAAAAGGAGATTCAGTAAAAACATTAGTAGGATCATTCCCAGGTTATAAGGATGGAGAAGGGTTGAACTCCAAAATTGGTGAATTCTGCGGAACATTGATTGTTCATCCCACACTAAAGAATACTTTTTTATTGGGAGATTGGGAAAACAATGCTATTCGAATCTTGGTTATTGACTCCATTGGAGAGGGTACGACCACATCAATTTCCCTTAATGAACCAAGTCTGTCTTTTTATCCAAATCCAACCCGAGATAATTTAAATCTGGACTTGAAGTCCGAAGACTTAGGAAAAATCATTCAAGTTCTTAATTTAAATGGAAGTTTAATTTTCGAGAAAGAAATTGACAATCTTAAAGAAATTATCAATTTAACCCATTTTTCCACAGGATTTTATTTATTGAAAGTTGAAGGTTATGGAATTAGGAAGTTTGAGAAAATATAAGGTATAAATTGAGAATTTATCTAAACGGTCAACCTTATTCAGGACAGGTCTATCAACCCACTACTAATTACTAACTAGTCGCTACAATCTACTCGCTCTTTATATTGCCCCAAACCGTCATTTCGAGCCCTGTCGAGAAACGATGATTTAAAAGCAAGATTTTGTTAACTAACCCGTCTATCTTTCGACGGAGCTCTAGATGACTTTTTTAGCGATGAGTTATTAGATATGAACTATGAGTTTTTGATTGATGCTGCCTGAAAAGAACACCTTACTTCTTTTAATTAATCTCTGCAATTTTCTTAACCGCGAAGAGCGCCAAGCAGGCGCGAAGTAAAAGAAGGCTTCGCGGTTCTTCGTGCCTTCTTCTTTCCTTTGCGGTAAAATCGAACGGAAGAAGTTTAGAAATAAATCAAAAATTGAGTTACAATGAAAAAGGCTTGAAAGCTCCAGGGCTTGAATGCTTGAATCCTTGATACCTCCTCCTTTATTTCTCCTTTCACTCCTGTTAGCCCGCGCAGCGAAGGGATGATTTTAAAAAAAAACGAATCAAAAATGGAGTCACATTAAAAAAGGTTGAAACTTCTTTACTTAATAGCTTGAAAAAATCACCACTAGCTACTTTCTACTAACCACTTTTTTGTTTTAGCGCGCTTCGTTAAAAACAAAAAAGCCGATTCCCATTAAAGAGAACCGGCTTTTGGTTGGAATAAAATCCCTTAATTTTTTATAAATCGCTTCGCACCAATTACTGAAGTTTCATCGCTAAGCTCAATTAAATAATAGCCTGAATTTAGATCTTCTAGGTTAATTATTTTTGAAGTTGAGTTTAATTCAATTCCTCTTGTAGATAGAATTCTTCCAGCGATATCGCGGATTACCACCTGTGTAGGCTGTACTTTATTACTCCAAGAAAGATTGATGAAAGTATTCGCTGGGTTAGGGAATAAGTTTACGTTTGCCGTTGCAAAAGCATTGCTAATTCCTGTGGCACCTGTCGAATCACCAATTATTATAGTGTTACATGCAGTATCGCTACCAGCCAGGTTGGTGGTAGTTAAGCATACCGTGAAATATCCTGAGTCAGGGTAAACAAAGAAAGGATTACGGCTATCGCTTGTGCTGAAGTCTGGATCTCCAAATTCCCAAAACCATGAGGTTGGGTTTTTAGAGCTGGTATCGTTAAACTGAACTCCTGTAGAGCCTACAAATATGTTGTGGTCGAATCCTGATTTAGGTGTTTCGTAAACAGTGATGTAATTTACTCTAGTTTTGCTGTCATCATTTGTTCCATCAGAAATGTTAAGCTGAACGCTATATTGTCCTGGTACTGGGAATGTCATCGAAGGATTTTGATCTGTGCTAGTCATAACTCCAGGATCATTATCGACATTGAAATCCCATCCCCATGATGTCGGTCCATTTTCAGATGCATCCGTGAAGGTAACAGTTTCTCCAACTACGATGTCACGCGTATCTGCGGTGAAGTCGGCTTTTGGTGTTGGAGTTCCTTCTGGCTCGAAGGTGATGATAAGGTCGGCGCCGTAGACAGAATTTCCGTAACCGATCCAGTTAAAACGTTGCGTACTTGCCTCGTTAGGAGCAACACCCACAGCTAAATAAGAACCTGCTTTATTTTCAATATCAGTTATCGCACGGTCATTTAACTGAGCGGTTACTTGACCAAATTGCCACACAATATCGTTAGCATAAAAATTTCCCGATTTAGCGTCTTCATAGAAAACTGCTTCGCTCGGATTTGTGCTTAAATCATAGTAAAAGTTTCCTGTTTCAGGCGTACTACTGGTTGAATTAATAAATCCAGTGATTTGAACCGATTGGATTCTTCTTCCTTCTTCCAAAAGATTCAAAGGAAATAATAAATAACCTAGGCTTTGTCCGCTGATTACTTCCACATCACCATCGGTTTTTGCATCGTCAATAGTAATGGTTCCAGAAAGGGTTGCGTTAACCGTTAACTGGTCTTGGGCTTTGGCTGTGCTTAAACACACACACACAATTGTGGCTACACCAAAGAATAAATTTCTAAGCTTCATAAAGTTTGTTAATTGATAAAATACAATGGGGTTGGGGGAAATAATAAGAGCAAATGTAAGAGTTTTAACCCTGAAGTTTAAATTCAAAGGGTGTAATATTTTAATTACGGCATATTTGATGATTTGTTACAATTCATTAGCTCCGGTACATGATAATTTTAATTCTGCTGCTCACTTCATCTAATTAGTGCAAGAGTTCAGTAGTGCAAAAGTTCCCTGGGCGTAAGTTTTTATTTTGCCCCAAACCGTCATTTCGAGCCCTGTCGAGAAACGATGATTAATAAGCAATAAATAAGTAGATAGGAGAAAGTAGTGTTTGGAATAATCTATAAAAGAACACCTTACTTCTTTTAATTAATCTCTGCAATTTTCTTAACCGCAAAAAGCGCCAAGCAGGCGCGAAGTAAAAGAAGGCTTCGCGGGTCTTCGTGCCTTCTTCTTTCCTTTGCGGTAAAATCGAACGGAAGAAGTTTAGAAATAAATCAAAAATTGAGTTACAATGAAAAAGGCTTGAAAGCTCCAGGGCTTGAATGCTTGAACCCTTGATACCTCCTCCTTTATTTCTCCTTTCACTCCTGTTAGCCCGCGCAGCGAAGGGATGATTTTAAAAAAAAACGAATCAAAAATGGAGTCACATTAAAAAAGGCTTGAAAACTTGACCGCTTATTTAACTATAAACTTCCTATCAGCATCCAACCTCAACATAATGAAAAGCAGAATAGTAAATCCCCACAACGAAGATCCACCATAACTTAAGAAAGGAAGCGGAATTCCAATCACGGGCATCAAGCCAATGGTCATTCCCACATTTACCATCAAGTGGAAAAAGAGGATGGAGGCCACTCCGTATCCGTAGATTCTAGAAAAATCAGACCTCTGCCGCTCGGCGAGGTAGATAAGCCGCAGAAACATTGCAAAGAAAAGCGACAGCAAGGAGAATGTCCCCAAGAATCCATATTCTTCACCTACAGTGCAGAAAATAAAGTCGGTGCTTTGCTCTGGGACAAAGTCGAACTTGGTTTGTGTGCCTTGCAGAAAGCCCTTTCCAGTGAATCCTCCGGAACCAATGGCAATCATACTCTGGTTTAAATTATAACCCGCTCCTTGATTGTCCTGAGCCTTTCCTAGGATGATGTTTATCCGGTCTTGCTGGTAATTCCTTAGGATATTGTTAAAACCATAATGCACACTCATCGTCAGACTGCCGGCTGCAATGAATACCAAAACGGCCATTCGCCACACTTTCTTCTTTTTCCGCGTGTAATAGATGTAATAAGCGGTTATTAGCCCAAAGGCGATAAGTAGGTAGTAGTTGTTATACATCAGCGCAAGCACGGTAATAATTATCACTCCCGTCCCTACAATCAGAATATTTTGATTTAACCCTTCTCTGTAAAGCACTAAAATAAAGGCGGTGTATGTGAGCGCACTTCCAGTATCTCCCTGTAGGAGGATTAACACTGCCGGAAGCATCATTATTGAGAAACTCAGGATATGGGTTTTTATGTTATGGAATTTCTTTCCTGGTGTACTCAGGTATTTCGCCAGTGCCAGCGTGGTGCCGAACTTCGCAAATTCAGCCGGTTGTAGCTTGAACGCCCCAATCTGAAACCACGACCTTGATCCGGCAACCTCGGTCCCAAAGACCAGAACTCCTGCGAGGAGCGCCATGGTTATCCCGAAAAACAGGTAGCTAAATGTCGAGTAAAACTTACTGTCAAGAATTAATATGAAAAACGCGATAACCAATGATGTTCCAATCCACAGAAGTTGTTTACCATAGTTTCTGCTTAGAGCAAAAATACTTTCGTGCTCAGGATCGAAAACAGCTGCGTAGATATTCACCCAACCAATTAAGCAGAGTATCAAGTAAATCCCTATAGTTAACCAATCTAAATTCGCTATTACATTGTTCTTTTGCATTAGTCCTTTTTCGCGGTTACTTGTTTCTTTTCGGGTTTATTTATGAAATCGGTGTCGTACATTTTTTGCTCTATCCACGGTTTTGTCGTGTATCCCTTGAGGTATTTTTCTATCATCAAACTGGCAATAGGTGCTGCCCATGTTGCTCCGTAACCGGAATTTTCAACGACTACGGCAATCGCAATTTTGGGGTTGTCACGAGGTGCAAATGCTACGAAAACGGAGTGGTCTTTTCCATGGGGATTTTCTACTGTTCCTGTTTTTCCGCACATTACTATGCTGTCAATCCTGGACCAAAATCCTGTTCCTTTATCTACAACCATTTGCATTCCGTCAATCACCTCTTCAAAATCAGAAGTGGGAACACTTACCTTATGTTCTTCTAGGTATTTTTTGGTTAACTCCCCAAACTCTTCTTTGTTTTTCACTAGGTGCGGAATGTAATAATGCCCGCGGTTAGCAATAATTGCCATGATATTGGCCATTTGAAGTGGAGTGATTCCAAGTTCTCCCTGACCAATTCCAAGGGAAATAATGGTGCTGGCTTTCCATCGGCCACGACCGTAATACTTGTCGTATAAAGTACTCGCGGGAAGTAAACCTTTTAACTCGTTAGGAAGGTCAAGCCCTAACTTTTGACCAAGACCAAAACTTGCCACCTCTTCACGCCAATGATTGAAAGCGTCTTCTGACGAGCCATTAAACTGCGGCTCTTCCATCATGGTTTTAAAGCTGTTGCAGAAATAGGCATTACACGAATACGAAATCGCCTGCTTTAAATTTATTGAACTTGGGTGATCATGACATTTCACGGTATGTGAACCGTTACGGTAATATCCTGGGCAGTAAAACCAATCTTTAATACCATGCTTTTTGCCAATAAGCGCCATGACCAACTTGAAGATGGATCCCGGAGGGTATTGCGCCATGGTGGCACGGTTGAATAATGGTTTGTTTTCGTCGGTGTAAAGGGCGCTGTAATTTGCAGAACGGGCTCTTCCTACCAAAAGGTTGGGGTCGTAGCTGGGACTGCTTACCATCGCTAGGACTTCTCCCGTCGAAGGCTCAATGGCCACAATACTCCCTTTTTTGTTGTTCATCAACTTCTCTCCAAAAATTTGAAGCTCGAGGTCGATGGTGCTTATTATTTCTTGTCCAGCAACGGCTAAAGTGTCGTATTTACCGTCTGCATAGCTCCCTTGAGCACGGTTAAACACGTCTACCATAATGTTTTTCACGCCTCGTTGTCCGCGCAAAGCAGGTTCGTAAACCTTTTCTACACCACTAAACCCGACATAATCTCCAGACTTGTAGTAGTTATCAGAAGCGCCAATAATGTTTTCATTCACCTCACTTACATAGCCCAAAATGTGCGAGCCAATAGGGTAGGGGTAATCACGAACAGTTCTTACCTGCACGTAGAATCCAGGGAATGAAAACATGTGTTCCTGAAGTTCGGCGTAGGTTCGTGCTGAAAGTTGTTTTTCGAAGAGTGACGATTTGTACCGAGAATAGCGAGCGGCCTTTTTTATTTTCTCGGAGAATTCTTCCTCGGAAATAGAAATCATTTCGCAGAGGCGTGCCGTATCAATTTTATCGCTTACTTGACCAGGCACAACCATAAGGTCGTAAATCGCCTGGTTTTGCACCATGATGCGCTGGTTGCGATCATAAATGATGCCTCGTGCGGGGTAAACCGTGATTTCTCTCAAAACATTACTGTTCGCCGAAATAGCGAAGCTATCGTCCACCACCTGAAGGAAAAACAGACGGATGACGAAAATCACCCCAATAAAAAGGAAGATGGCTTGGATAATGTATTTTCGGTTATGTAAATTCAATTTTTTTTATTCGAAAATGGTGGTTACTTCTCCTTTTAATATAACAAAATATTAGGGTGAAGATTGTGTTCAAACCCTTAAAAATATTGCTATTTCCTTGCAAAAAGGTACTGAGACAAAATTACAAGAATCACTGTGAAAAATGAACTCACCAATGCACGCCAAAAAGTGATGAAAAATTCTGACCAACGGAATACTTCCACATAGAACAGCAAAAGGTGATGCCCAACAATTATTAGTGTTACGTATGTGGCGAACCATTTGATTCCTAATTCTTTAATACGAGGGACAGGCTGGTTTTCATACCCGCCACGAGGAGTTAGAATTCCTAATACGCTGGGGCGGATAAAACCGGCGAATGTACAAGCCGCAGCATGCATTCCCATGGTGTCATTAAAAAAGTCAATGGAAAGTCCTAACCCGAAAGAAAGTAAAAGAAGAGCCCAAGTAGGGATTTCTATTGGCAGCAGCAGAATAAATAAAATGTAAAACTGCGGATTAATTGTCCCGTGAAGTTGTACGTTATTTAGGACCAATACTTGCAATAATATTAGCGCGATAAATCGGAATGTATTATTTAAAACTAATCCTATCATTGGTCTTCGCCCTCCACAAATTTCACGTCATTTTTCATGAAATCCCGTATCACGTAAACATAATCAAGAGACTCAAATTTTGTTGCAAGGGATACTTCAATTTCTTGGAAGTTATCGCCCTTATTTTTTTCGACTTTGGTGACTTTTCCAATGGGTATTCCCTTTGGGAAAATAGAAGAAAAACCAGAAGTTATTACCTCATCACCCACTTCAATTTCTACGTGTGCAGGGATGTCGTTAAGCATCGCATACCTATGGTCGTAGCCTTGCCAGATAAGTGAACCAATCACGCCGTTTCTGGCGATTAAGGAGCTTATTTTAATGTCTTTATGTAAAAGTGAGCGCGCTGAGCTAAACTTGTCGCCTACATTGCGCAAAATGCCAACTAAGCCATCAGGGCCGATTAGCCCCATATTTCGGCGAATTCCAGCGTCAGTGCCACGGTCTAGGGTTAAGTAATTGCTTCTGCGGATGAAGGAGTTGTTGATGACCTTTGCCTGAATATAATCGTAGCGTTGCTCGTAAAGGCTATCGAAAACCTCAGTCGAATCTGTGGTTAGCACATAATACGATTCCAGCAACCTCTTGCGAAGTGCTGCATTTTCGGCCATTAATTTTTCGTTGGTTTCGGTGAGGTCTAAATACTGCGAAAAATTGTTCGTCCGCTGGTATAGTCCGCCACTTATGTTACTCGCTGAATTGAGAACCGTTGCACGTTGGTACTGATTGTTTTTTATGAGCAAAAGCCCACAAATCACTTCCAACACCAAAAAAAGTATGAAAGCATAATTCTTTACCAGAAACAAGTACAAATTCTTCATGCTTCAACTGTTTCTTCGCTTTCGCGGAAGAAAATTTTACGGGGTTAAGAATTTGTAACGGTGAATGTTTTTAAGTGCGATACCTGTTCCACGAACTACTGCACGCAGTGGGTCTTCGGCGATGTGAACGGCAAGCTTGGTTTTTTGAGAAATACGCTTGTCTAATCCTCTGAGTAAAGCACCACCACCCGTTAGGTAAATTCCGGTTTGGTAAATGTCGGCCGAAAGTTCTGGAGGAGTGATCTCCAAGGCCTTTAGGATAGCTTCTTCGATTTTAGAAATGCTCTTGTCGATTGAGTGAGCAATCTCAGTGTAACTAACCATAATCTGCTTTGGCACCCCAGTCATAAGGTCACGACCTTGAACTGCGAAATCTGCTGGTGGCTCATCCAACTCTGGAAGGGCTGAACCCACTTCAATTTTGATACGTTCCGAAGTACGTTCTCCAATTAAAATGTTGTGCTGACGTTTCATGTAATTCACGATGTCGGTGTTGAAAATATCACCTGCAACACGAATACTCTGGTCACATACTATTCCGCCTAGAGCGATAACAGCAATCTCAGTTGTACCACCACCTATGTCAATAATCATATTCCCCATTGGCTCCTCCACATCGATACCAATACCGATCGCAGCAGCCATAGGCTCATGAATTAAATATACTTCTTTAGCTCCGGCGATTTCGGCAGAGTCACGTACAGCACGCTTTTCAACCTCAGTAATCCCTGAAGGAATACAAATCACCATCTTCAAACTTGGGAACATCCAACCTTTTCCCTTATTGATCATGCGAATCATACCGCGAATCATGTGCTCGGCAGCATCGAAATCGGCAATTACTCCATCCTTAAGCGGGCGGATAGTTTTCAAGTCCTCGTGGGTCTTTCCGTACATCTGCATCGCCTCTTTCCCGACTGCCACAAGCTTGTTGGTCCGCTTGTCAATAGCAACGATAGATGGTTCGTCAACCACTACTTTGTCTTTAAAAATGATAAGCGTGTTTGCCGTACCTAAGTCGATGGCGATTTCCTGTGTAAAGAAGTTAAATAAACCCATTTTTTCGTTATGTCAATAAAATCATCACGAAATTACTTATTTCGCAATACTTTCTCTAATGCAAATGGCATTGTTTTCATTTTTTTTCCAGAAATCGTATTTATTTTTCTGGCTCAAGGCCGATTAGTGTTTGAAATGGCGTAAACCAGTGAACACCATGCTCATTTTTCTTTCGTTGCAAGCGTTAATTGAATCTACATCTTTTATAGATCCACCTGGTTGGATAACTGCGGTAATTCCTGCTTCCGACGCAATAGCCACGCAATCAGGGAATGGGAAAAAGGCGTCAGACGCCATAACCGCTCCGTTTAAGTCGAAGTTAAAGCTCTTCGCTTTGATTATTGCTTGTTTTAAAGCGTCAACACGAGAAGTCTGTCCCACACCACTTGCTAATAATTGGTCTCCTTTGGCAAGGATGATGGTATTACTTTTAGTGTGCTTCACCAAACGGTTAGCAAACATTAAATCTTTTATTTCTTGTGCCGTTGGTGCAACCTCAGTTTTTACTTCAAGCTCATCAGGCGTTGCCATTTTAGCGTCTCTGTCTTGAACGATAACCCCGTTTAAGCACGTCTTGAAATGTACGTCAGGCAAGGTGTTTGAAACCTGCTTAAGGATACATCTTTTTGCTTTTTTTGAAAGAAGCGCTAGGGCTTCGTCGGTATAATTTGGAGCGATTAATATTTCGTAGAAAAGCTTGTTGATTTCCTCAGCAGTTTCTAAATCTACCGTAGCATTTGTAATAAGTACACCACCAAATGCCGAAACAGGATCCCCCGCCAATGCATCATTCCATGCTTCAAGAACGGTTGGGCGTGTAGCCACTCCACATGCGTTGGTATGTTTGATAACCACAAATGTCGGGTCGCCAGTGAACTCACTGATCAAGTTAACCGCAGCATCAGCGTCGACAAGGTTGTTGTAGCTAAGTTCTTTTCCGCCAAGTTTCTCCAACATGCCGTCAAGGTTTCCGAAGAATTCTCCTTTTTGGTGAGGATTTTCTCCGTAGCGAAGCGTTTTTGCTTGCGTTGAGCTTTGCTTGAAAGCTGGCATTTTGAATTCGCCGTTGAAATAATTGAATATTGCCGTATCGTAGTGTGACGAAACGTTGAAGGCTTCCATTGCGAAACGCTTACGTTGGTCAATGGAGGTTTTTCCTTCTTGATCTTCAAGCAGTGTTAAAAGCTCGTTGTATTGATCTTTGCTTGAAAGGATGGTAACATCCTTGAAGTTTTTCGCTGCCGCGCGGATAAGGGAAATGCCGCCTATGTCGATTTTCTCGATAATATCCTGCTCAGGAGCACCTGAAGCTACCGTCTCTTCAAACGGATAAAGGTCAACGATTACTAAATCAAATTCTGGGATATTGTATTCTTCCAGTTGGGCAAGATCTCCTGCCTCTTCGCGACGACCAAGAATTCCACCGAATACTTTTGGATGAAGCGTTTTTACTCGTCCGCCCAAAATAGAAGGGTAGGAGGTAAGGTCTTCAACAGGGTTAACCTCAATGCCAAGGTCGTTAATAAATTTCTGAGTCCCTCCGGTGCTGTAAATCTCAACGCCTAAGCTGCTAAGCTTCTGAACTAAAGGTCCTAATTGGTCTTTGTAATACACTGAAATTAGTGCATTTTTAATCGATTTTGTGGAATTCATTTGTCGGAATTTGAAGCCACAAAGGTAGGGGTTTTTAATGAGGAATTAGAAATTTGTAATTAGTAAAATCGGACCAGAACCGAATTATTTTCATTGAATAAATTCAGGTGCAAAAACAAAACCCAAGTCATTTCGAGCAGGGTCGAGAAACGACGATTCCAAAGCAATGTTTCGTTTTTAAACCCGTCTATCTTTCGACAGGGCTCATGATGAATAGAATTTTTAGTGATGAATTATGAGATTTGCGTGAAGAGTTTTTTTTCTTTTTTTGAAGTAAAGGTGATTTTGGGCAATTAGAGATTGCAATCCTCAATATAGTCTTGTCCTTTTTCCATCGAGAAAAGAAAGTTAATGTTGGATTATTGTTTTTAAAGAAATTGTGCAACGGGGAGATAATTCGTTTATCAAGATGATTTTCCCCTTTGTCTTGATACAAAGGGGAGCAAACATCAAGGCTTGATTTTAAAATTTTATTTGTCTTTCCAAAGCAAGATTTTTCCGCGCAACCCAAGCGCGATTTAGACCGTGCTTCTTTACCAATTTTATCCGCGGAAATTATTTTCTTCTTAATACCATTCTTCATCGTAAGGATTGCTTAGCGCAGGCTCTCGAACATCTTCCTTTGGGACAAGTAATAATTTTAAAATAATACTGGTTCCTACGGGACAAAATTCGGGTTCTAATCTGGAATAGCCGGTAACATACAAACACCACACGCTACTAATTAATAATTACTAATTAACCCAACCGAGGTTCCTGAGGATCTTTGAAGCGCAGCGTAAAAGATGGACTCGAAGGGCCGACTTCTCAATGCCATTCTTCATCGTAAGGATTGCTTAGCGCAGGCCTCCGCTCATCTTACTTTGGGGCAAATAATAATTTTAAAATAATGCCGGAGACCAGCCGCGGGGGGCCGTTGCTCCTAAAAAGTTTTTGTTTTTTCCAAGGGGAACCTGAAATGGTCTCTTAAGCCACAGGCCCAAATGTCCAAGGGCTTAGGTTTTCATTTTGCCTCCAAACCGTCATTTCGAGCAGGGTCGAGAAACGATGATTCCAAAGCAATGTTTCGGTTTTAAAGCCTCCTTAAAATCCTTTAAGCATGCGCAGCGGCCCGATGATTTTTAGAAACTGAATGTTTTGCATTCTTGAAAAAATCCTCGCTCTCATTCTGTTTCTCCTTCTCGCTCTTCTCACCTCCCTGAATTCAGGTATATTTCAAATAAATTTGGAATTTAAAATGGGGGGGGGTATAATTGCGAAACTAAATTTTTGAAAAAATGAAAAAAATATTTTTTATTAAAGCTTTAATGATTTTGTTTTGTGCAAATAGTTTTGCTCAAAAACCAACTGTTACCTACGATTTAGAATGGGATGATGTTGATTTCAAAACCATTTATGTTCCCGAAAATACTAATTTGAAAATTAGGTGGGAACAACGTTCTTCCACATTCTCATGGGATGCTGATGGAAGGTCTGATAGGTATAAATTAATCCGAACGTTCAACCCTGAACATATTGAAACCATAAAGTATAAAACCCCGCCGGAAAAAAATCATGATTGGGTTGAGTACATCTTTGATGATATCAATTGTTATGAAAACGGAAATATTGGAACCCTTCAAATTTTTGCGCAAAACAAACCGCTATTTGGCACTTATGTTGATGAAGGTGTTCCTTCTGTGATATTTAACGTGCAAATATTTCCTGGAAATCCTCAGCCGATCCCTATAACAAAGCTAATGTGCGATGCTAATTTTAATGAGGAAATTTGTTTTCCTGACCCCGTGAAATTTAAAATTTTGGACGCGAACGGTGATTTTGTGAAAGAAGTTGAGGTGGAAGAATGGAGAGATATTATTTGGGAAAAGGATAACCTAAAAAATGTTGATGAGGAGATTGTTGGCGCCGGAAGATGTTATACACCAAAAGAGGATGATTTTGTTGGTGGGTCCTTTGGAGGGCCTCGAACGGCCGTTTACAAAGTGTATTTTAGAACCGAGGGTTGTGATCAAGCC
>JBLIKP010000066.1:0-13474 GCA_047635375.1 Sphingobacteriales bacterium
TTGTGTTTTGGGAAGGTTTTTTTTTTACTTTTCGGTTGAATAATTTGATTCTTTTGTTGACAAATTGTTGCTTGCAGGTGTTAATTCCTGAGAATTATTGTCTTCGTAATTATCTGATTCTGTAGAGCTAAAATCTTGGGATGGGCCATTTCCAGAAACAACACGTTTTTCTTTTCTAACCGCAGGAATTTCACCAAAAGGGATAGGCTCAGAATCCTTTGGCATTAATCCAGTACGATCATCGATATTAATATTATCTAAATCGTCCATTTTATATCCTTTATTGAAATAATCCTCTTTTTTATCTTTTATAAAAAAAGAGAATAGCCTTTGGAAAAATGATTTTTCCTCAGCTAATACGGGCTCCTTCTCTGAAAAATATTCTTGCTCATCATCCGCAATTTCATCGATATTTGAATTTGAATTATTTTTTAATTCATTGGAAATAAATTCCTCCACTTGAGGTGATTCTGGCTTTTTTAAAGGAATCTATGGTGCCTCTAAGGATTTTTCATTCAATGGCTCAACTTGCAAGTCTTCATCTAGATCAAGTTGTGGGGCATTAACCTCTTCCTCAGAAACAGCTGAATCGGTCTCAAAAACCTCATATTTCCCTGGCTTCAATAAATTAAGATAACTTGGTTTTTTCTTGTATGAAACATTGACCTCAATAATTCTCCCCTTGCCATTTCTTAGTATTCTTTCACGGTTAGTTGGAGTTGAGAAGGTTTTTGCCTGGGTTACCTCATGCCTCAACTCATCCAAATCCATTGACTGGGCTTTTTCATTTATCTGAGATTTTATCTCATCTGGTTACTCATAAACAGATTTCGATACAACTTTCTCGGATTTTGCTTTTGGAGCAATGTCGGTTGTGGAACCTCCAGAGAGTGGCTTGACCTCTATTTTAGGGTTTTTTTTTCGTTCCTCGAACTCCACACGGACAACTAATGTTTGAATACCAGCTTTTGTAAACTCTTCCTCTGTATAAAACTTTCCTTTATAAAGTATCCAACTTTCTTCACGTGTAATTGGTTCATATGTTGGCGGGAAGTTTCTTAATACCGGTATTAAACAATCCTCTTTATTTGCAGAGACACAGTTTGGATCAATTTCATCACTTGACTCCCATTTGGCAAAAGCTTCCTTAACAACAACTTTTTCTGTTACTGTTTTATAGCGAGGCTCATAGGCTTTATATTTTCCATAAAGCTATAAGGATTTGAATCCTTTTTCACTTTCGGAAAATCAGGTCTATTATCTAAATCCTCCTTTGAAACCGCATTATAAACAGCCTTGCTAAGTGTTCTCCCTTTATTATTACCTGTATTGGCAAGCAGACCATTGGCCTTAGACTTGTCTTCTGGCAATAAAATATCTGGATATTTTTTTTTTACAAACACATCCTTTGGATGATTTCGTTTTTTATAATTAACCCATTCTACTAATCGGTCTCTGTAACCATATTCAGCAGGATAATTAACTAATTTTGGAATTCGGCAATCTTCCTTATTTGCTGAAATACAATTTGGATCATATTCATTGCTAAACTCCCATTTAGCACTTGCTTGTTTTACCACAATAGTATCAACCATTTTCACGTAGAAAACGGTTGGCAACGCCTCAACTAAAAAAGTTTTTTCAACTTCTTTATAAACGGCAGGGTAATTTTTTAATTTTGGAATTCTACAATCATCCTTATTCGCTGAAAAACAATTTGGAGCAATTTCATCACTTGGCTCCCATTTAGCGTAGGCCTCTTTCACCAAGGTTTTATCTAAAATGGTTTGATAAACGGGCTCTTACTTGCTTTCAATTGCTTTTGGAACCTCTTCTCTAATTTCAAAATTATTTTGAGAGGGCCTTACCTGCTCAGCAATTCTGGAATCTTTTTTATCCTCCTTTGATTCAACTCGCTCAGGCTTTGTCGCAACCGAAACCGGTTTGGAAGATTTATCAACTATCTATTTAAATTGAACTTTTCCAAATGTTTTACTAGCATTTAAAAGGTTAACTAAACCAAGTTAATTACTGTATTTTCTTAAAAGCGCCACTAACACCGAAAAGTCCTTTGGATATTCAGCTTCCACAGTTAAAATCGAACCATTAGGATGCCTAAATTTCAGTTCTTTAGCGTGTAGGGCAAATCTTTGAATAAGTGGACTTTCATCCTGCCCCTTGGTAACCCTATATCCTTTTTTATACCTTGATAGGTAGACATCTTTACCTCCGTAAAGTGCGTCAGCACAAATGCTTGCTCCTTTTGTGGCTAGGTGAATTCTTATTTGATGTTGTCGCCCAGTTTTAGGTTTACATTCAACCAATGTGTGGTATTTGAAAAATTCTAGAGAATGAAAAATCGTTTGAGCTGGCTTACCTTCACCTCTATCGATTTTCACTGGGCCTTTTTTGGCTACCAAAATTGGTAAATCTACCTCAACATCTTCAAAATCATGGTGGCCATCGATTATTGCATGGTAAGTTTTTTCAATTTTCCTATGTTCAAACTCCATACTAACGTGGCGGTAAGCATTCGGATTTTTTGCAAAAACAATAACTCCACTAGTTTCGCGGTCAAGCCGATGGCAGATTTGAATATCCGGATATTCTTTACGTGCAATGGCCAAAAGATGGATGGTTAATCCTTGTCTTTCATCAATGCTTGGAAGAAAAGGCGGCTTATTTAAAACCAATAAATCCTTGTCCTCATATATTATTAGTGAAGCTAATTTTGGAATTTTCAATTTGCTAATTATTTTTAATTTTTCGAGGTGCAATTTTACCGAAAATCAAGGAGAAAAGAGAATTAGCGAAATTGAAATTTATTTTGACCTCTATTTAGATTTTAAAAGGGTAAATCCAAAACTACTTCCTGAGTTTGGTTTCGACCTGACATTTATTGTCTGCTCATGAGCATCAATGATATGCTTCACAATAGCTAAACCTAAACCAGTCCCTCCATCCTGTCGGGATCTGCCTTTATCAATGCGGTAAAATCGCTCAAATAGTCTAGCAACATGCTGTTTTTCCACTCCGATTCCATTATCCGTAACCTCCACAAATATCAAGTCGTCCATATCATAAAGACCCACGTCTGTTCTCCCTTTTTCCCGACCATACTTAATGGAATTAAGAATTAAATTAGCTAATACTACTCCAATCTTGTCTTTATCGGCCTCAACCATGAATATCATATCACAACCATCTTTAAATTCTAATACGATTTCTTTTTCAGTGGCCATTAATTCATGCTGATTAAATACTTCCTTTATTAAATGATGAATATCAAATGTTTCTTTTTGAAGTTTAAGGGTCCCTGATTCCAATTGTGAAATATTTAGGAGGTCTTCCACTAAATTCTCTAGTCTATCGGCTGATTTAGCAGCTTTCGTTAGGAAATGCATGGTTAGTTCGGGGTCTTCCATAGCTCCGTCAATTAATGTATGAAGGTATCCTTGAATGTTGAAAATTGGAGTTTTTAACTCATGGCTAACATTTCCAAGAAAATCTTTCCTGAACTGCTCCATTTCGTGCAATTTTTTGATTTCTTTCCCCTTATCTCGTGACCAATCCATAACTTCTTTACGTACATCATTTATTGGATCGTGAGATATAAGTTCTGGAATAGTTACGGGGTTTTCTTTGCTAGTTTTTTGGCGATGAATATATTTATAAACGAGTTTTATTTTTCTATAAATAAAAACTTGAAGTGCATATAGGAAAAGGAAAAAGGTGAACACAAAAATACCTAGCCCCAACCATAACATTTGGCCAATGGATAGTTGGGTAAAAGCCATAAGAAATTCACTCCAAATGGTAATTATTATTGAAGTGAAAAACGCGATATTTCTTGGCTTAGGATTTTTTATCATTGGTCGAATTTATAACCTACCCCTTTTATGGTTTTTATGTAATTATCACCCAATTTTTCTCTCAACTTTCTAATATGTACATCTATAGTTCTATCAGATACAATTACAGACTCTTCCCAAACTTGATCTAAAATACTTTCTCGTGTGAAAACTTTTCCAGGACGGGAAGCAAGAAGAAAAAGTAATTCAAATTCTTTTTTTGGCAATGCTTTTTCCACACCATTTTGAAATACCAAATAAGATTCCCTATCAATGACTAGGTCTAAAATCTCAAGGCGTTGTTCTTTTTTATCTTCCTCAGCAATTTTTCTCCTTCGAAGGATAGCATTTATTCTACTCAAAAGGGCTCTAGGTTTTATGGGTTTGGCAATATAATCATCGGCACCCGCATCAAATCCGGCAATTTCACTGTATTCCTCCGCTCTGGCGGTTAAAAAAATAACAAAGGCATCTGCACAATCTGGATTTGCTTTAATGCTTCTACAGGCTTCTATTCCGTCCATCTTGGGCATCATTACATCCATAAGGATAAGATCTGGCTTAATAATTGAAGCCTGTTTTACGGCATCCAACCCATTTGTTGCCGTAAAGGTTTGGAAACCCTCTTTTTGAAGATTATAATTTATTATCTCAATGATGTCTGGCTCGTCATCGACAATTAGAACTTTGTAGGGAGTCATCTTTTCTTATTTGTTCTTTACAAGATTATGGCTTTATTGAAACCGTAACGTTAACTCAATATTAAGGAATTGTTATGCTCCGAAAAAGAATTTCCATAAAAAAAGCGCCTTTGATTTTCAAAGGCGCTTTTTTAAAATTTTAATATTCTAGCTTTTTGGCTCAAATAAACCTTCTAGGTATGATTGAAGCTCTTCACCACGTAGGTTTTTAGCAACAATTTTTCCATCAGGTCCAACAAGAACGTTTGCTGGAATTGCATTAACCTTGTAAGTTTTTGCTGCAGCACTACTCCAGAACTGTAGGTCACTAACGTGTGGCCAAGTTAAATTATCAGTTTTTATTGCCTGAACCCAAGCATCTTTTTCTTTGTCTAAAGAAACCCCATAAACGGAGAATTGGTTTTCTTTATATTTGTTGTATGCCGCAACTACATTAGGGTTTTCCTCACGACAAGGCTTACACCAACTTGCCCAAAAATCAACTAAAACATACTGACCTTTCAATGAAGAAAGTGGCACATTTTCTCCATCTGGAGAAGGTAGTGAAATCTCAGGAGCATCAGCACCAATGCTTAATTTTCCTAACTCATCAACGTGATTAAGGAAACTTTTCCCATAGTCAGTTGAACCTGCGGGTGTGGTTTTGATGGTTTCAGCTAAATCATTCATTATGTCAAAATCTTTATCTTGATCTAGGTAGTTAGTCACATAGACTGCGGCAATGTGATTCTTATTTTTAGCGATAAAATCCTTTGCAGAATCACGTTCATTTTCTTGCATTTCAGTATAAGCTGCTTCTAAGCCTGCCTCAGCTTCTTTTTTTGCTTCGTCGTCTAATTCAAGGAATGCCTGATATCCAATACGGAATTCAGCGTTTAACTTTTGGCTGTTCTTGTAAAGTTCTTCGATTGCTTTGGCAACAGGGTTACCGTCCACGTTATATTCAAAAGTTTCTCCTAATGTAATATTTAGACCAAGGGTCTCACCTTTATTACCTGTAAAGAATACTCCATTACGACGGCCAAAAAGGATGCGGTACATTTCGGTATTTTCAACCTCACGTGTGAAAGAGAATTTTCCTTCTGCAGAAACTACAGAAGAATCAATTTTATCAGCACGACGAATGTCTTCCATACGCTCTAGATAAACCATTTCTGGTGCGTCGCCTGCAACACTTCCGTTGATTGTAAGTTTGTTATTTTCGGCACAACCTGCGAATAATACCGCCGCTGTGGCCATTGAAAAAATTAATTTCATAATTTAAAAATTATTTAATGATTATTGTTCTAATGCTTGTCTTAACTTGGTATTAGCCGCTTTAGGATCGATTTTTCCTTTTGAAATCTTCATTAATTCTCCCATAAACAATCCTAATACTCCTTTTTTACCATTACGGTACTCTTCAACCTTTTCCGGATACTTATCCATCGCTTGTTTAATAAACGAATCTAGCTCATCTGGATTATCTTGAATAATTAAATTTAACTCTTCTGCTATTTTCAAAACCGATTCATTGGGTCTTTCGGCTACAGCCGGAAAAAGCTTTTGGCCAGCCAAGGAGTTACTTACCTTTCCTTCCTCAACTAGCTGTAAAATATCAGCTAAAGTTTTGGACTTAATCGGGAATTCTTTAATGTGAAGTGCATTATCATTTAAATAAGACTTTACATTCCCCATTACCCAGTTGGCGGCTGTTTTATAATTATTGGTATGCGAAATTAAATCCTCGAAATACATTGCAATTTCCTTACTATCAGTAAGTACATTGGCATCATATTCAGACAAACCTAACTTGGTTACATACTTTTGCTGCAATTCATGTGGAAGCGATGGCATCATTGCTCTAACGCTTTCAATTTCTTCCTTTTCAATGAAGAAGGGCGGCAAATCTGGCTCAGGAAAGTATCTATAGTCGTTTGCATCTTCCTTAGACCTTAATAAGAAGGTTGTCCCAGTGTTTGCATCAAAACTACGCGTGTCTTGAGTTATAATATTTCCTTTTTCAAGCTCTTCGATTTGTCGGTCAATTTCAAACTCAATTGCTCGATGAACATTCCTAATGGAGTTCATATTTTTAACCTCACAACGTTCACCGTATTTATCGGCGCCAATTAGCATTACCGAAACGTTTGCATCGCAACGCATTGAGCCCTCTTCCATGTTTCCATCACAAATCTCAAGGTATCTTAATATTTTTCGGATTTCTCCCAGGTAGTTATAAGCCTCATCGGCAGAGCGAATGTCCGGTTCAGAAACAATCTCAACAAGAGGAGTTCCCGCACGATTTAAATCGATCAATGAATCATTTTCGTCTTGATCGTGCATAGATTTACCAGCATCTTCTTCCAAGTGAATTCTAGTAATTCCGATTCTTTTCACTACATCGCCATCCATTTTTATGTCTAAATGACCTTCATAGCAGATTGGAGTAGTATCTTGGGTTATTTGATAGCCTTTTGGTAAATCGGCGTAGAAGTAGTTTTTACGAGCAAATTGATTTTCCCTTCGGATTTTACAATTGGTAGCTAAACCCATTTTAATGGCATATTCAATCGCCTTTTTATTGACCTTTGGAAGAGTTCCTGGATGGCCAAGGGTAATCATACTGACATTAGTATTTGGCATTCCGCCATATTCGGCAGAGTCAGGTGCATACATCTTACTATTAGTTAATAGTTGAGCGTGAACTTCTAAACCTATGACTACTACGTATTTATCTCTTAATTTACTCATTTCAGAATTGTAAATATACAATATTCTATTAGGGTTAATACTTAATCTTCCTCTTTGTAATAGTGGCTTTACTTAACAAAGGACATGGCCTGCTCCAATGCAGCTGGAATTCCCTCTGGATTTTTTCCTCCTGCAGTTGCAAAGAATGGCTGCCCGCCTCCACCACCTTGGATGTTTTTTGATATTTCACGCACAATATTTCCGGCATGAAGGCCTTTTTCTTTTACTAATAAATCACTAATCATTACTGTTAACATTGCTTTTTCACCTGATTTAAATCCAAGTACTAAATACAAATTGTCAACCTCCTCTTTTAACTCAAAAGCCAGGTCCTTAACTGCACCAGCATCATTTACTGAAGTTTCAGATATTAAAACTTTAATTCCGTTTACCTCAGTAATTTTAGCTTTGAGGATTTCCTTTTCATCGCCAGCTTGGGATTTAACCGCTTGTTCTAATTCTTTTTCTACAGATTTCAATCGGCTAAGAATTTGATTAACTCCTTTTATGGGGTCTGTCGGGGACTTTAACAATCCTCCTAATTCATCCACCATTTTATACCTGTTAAACAATAACTCTTGAGCATGAAGACCGGTAATAGCTTCAATTCTTCTTATTCCAGCGGCAACTGAGGTTTCAACAGTAATTTTGAAAATTCCAATTTCACCCGTTGACTTAACATGTGTCCCTCCACATAGCTCTACAGAGAACTGTGGGTCGAAAGTTATTACCCGAACGCTATCTCCATACTTCTCGCCAAAAAGCGCTATAGCCCCCATGGATTTTGCTTCAGCAATTGGAACATTACGTCGTTCATCGAGGTTAATATTTCCGCGGATTTTATTATTTACTATGCTCTCAATTTGTGTTAGCTCCTCATCAGTTATTTTGGAGAAGTGTGAAAAATCGAACCTTAAATGCTGGTCATTTACTAAACTCCCCTTTTGATTAACATGGTCTCCAAGAACTTGCTTTAACGCGGCATGCAAAATATGTGTTGCACTATGGTTGTTTGCCGATAACTGCCTTTTTTCAGCATCAATAATTGCGGTTACCTCGGCCTTAGGATTTGAAGGGAATTTATTGACAAAATGAATAATAAGGTCATTTTCCTTTTTTGTATCAAAAACGTTAAGAATTTCTGATCCAAACATCATCCTACCTTTATCTCCTACTTGTCCTCCACCCTCTGGGTAAAACGGAGTTTCTTCAAGAACGAGTTGAAACTGTTCCTTTTTCTTTACCTCAACTTTTCTATATTTTAATAACCTAGTCTTAACTTCAAGATTATCGTAACCTTTAAAAATTGGTGGATTTTTTGATGGTACTAGCTCAATCCAGTCTCCAGTTTTCATTTCTGTGGCCTTTCTCGAGCGACTTTTTTGCTCCTCCATAGCCTTATCGAACCCTGGTTGATCTATCCCTTTTCCAATTTCACGAGCCATTAAAGCGGTTAAATCTAAGGGAAAACCGAAAGTGTCGAATAGCTCAAAGGCAAATTCTCCATCAATAATTTGAGAGGATTTGTTCCCATTCACATACTGATTAAACCTTTGAATTCCGGCCGTTAATGTTCTTAAAAAGCTTTGCTCTTCCTCGAAAACCACTTTTGAAACTAATTCTTCTTGTTTTTCAAGCTCCGGGAAAACGCCACTAAATTGTTTGCAAAGAATTGGAACCAATGAATACATTACGGGCTCCTTAATGTCTAAATAGCTGTAGGCATATCTGATTGCACGACGAAGAATACGTCTAATTACATAACCTGCTTTTACATTGCTAGGTAGTTGCCCATCTGCAATAGCGAATGCAGTTGCTCTAATATGGTCAGCCATTACCCGCATTGCGATGTCCTGACTTTCATTTTGACCGTATGCTATTTTTGCTTTTTTACTAATTACGTCGATAAGTGGCGTAAATACATCAGTATCATAATTGGAAATTTTGCCTTGCATTGCCATACAAAGGCGCTCGAATCCCATTCCAGTATCGACATGGCGAGCGGGCAGGTTTACTAATGAATTATCACTTTTTCTATTAAACTGAATAAAAACAAGGTTCCAAATTTCAATTACTTGAGGATGGTCGGAGTTTACCAGTGTTTTACCCTCTACTTTTTGTCTTTCTGCGTCAGATCTTAGGTCGATATGGATTTCACTGCACGGCCCGCAAGGTCCGGTCTCCCCCATCTCCCAGAAATTATCTTTCTTACTGCAATAAAGGATTCGGTCTTGATCTATTTTAGACTTCCAAATGGTTGCCGCTTCCTCATCAGCTGGAAGATTATCAGATTTATCCCCTTCGAAAACTGTTACGAATAACCTTTCTTTAGGCAGCTTATACACTTCAGTTAACAACTCCCATGCAAAGGCAATTGCCTCTTCCTTAAAATAATCACCAAATGACCAATTCCCTAACATTTCAAACATGGTATGGTGATAGGTGTCTAATCCTACCTCCTCCAAGTCGTTATGCTTTCCAGATACTCGAAGGCATTTCTGACTATTTGCAACGCGTGTATTTTTCGGTTCAGTTTCACCAAGGAAATAGGCTTTAAACTGATTCATACCTGCATTGGTGAACATTAACGTCGGATCATTTTTCACAACCATAGGGGCTGAGGAAAGAATTTTATGTCCCTTTTTTTCAAAAAAATCAAAAAAAGCTTGGCGTATTTGAGATGCGTTCATTGTTTCAATCTGATTTGGGGCAAAAGTAAGCCTAATTTCTTATTTCAAGTAATAAAATGGGCTGAATAACACTTATTAACTATTGTGGAAAAACCAGATTGGTTTTGTCAAAAAAAAACCATTTTTTTTGAAAAACAAGGGACTATAAATAATCGTTGTAGCCTCCTAAATCACAACAAGTTATAGTGATTAAAATTGAAATTGTTATATTTACTCTGTCTAAACGAAATAAATGTCAAAAATAAAATACCGCTATAATCCCGCTAGCCTTACATATGACAAGGTTGAACTGCGTTTTCACCACAAGATTTTGCGAGTTTTAGGATTCCTATCAGCCGTGTTATTTGCCTCTTTTATTATTATTGTATTGGCATATTCCTATATTGATTCACCAAAAGAAAAACATTTAAAGCGTGAAATCTCCAATTTAGAACTGCAATATGAAATTCTTGACACTAGGCTTTCTGAAATAGACGGTGTGCTATCAGAATTGCAATTACGGGACGACAATATTTATAGAGTAATTTTTGAAGCTGAGCCCATCCCTAAAGAAATCAGAAAAGCAGGGTTTGGAGGGATAAATAAGTATAAAATGCTTGAAAATTACGACAACAGTGGCTTAATGATTGCTGCAACTCGCAATCTGGAGGTAATAACCAAGCAAATGTATGTTCAATCAAAAAGTTATGATGAGGTGATGAACCTTGTTAAAAACAAAACCAATATGCTTGCAAGTATCCCGGCAATCCAACCCGTTGCAAATAAGGACTTGCGCAGAATGGCATCAGGTTACGGTTTCAGAATTGACCCAATTTACAAAACTCGTAAAATGCACCAAGGAATGGACTTTACCGCCAATACAGGCACTGAAATCTATGCAACTGGTGATGGGAAAGTAATCAAGGTTACCTCTTCAAGAAGAGGTTATGGAAACCATGTAATGATTGACCATGGATTTGGATATGTTACCCTTTATGGTCACATGAGTAAATTTAATGTGCGCAACGGGCAAAAAGTAAATCGTGGTGATGTAATTGGGTATGTAGGAAATACGGGGAAATCTGTAGGTCCTCACCTTCATTACGAAGTGCGTAAAAGTGGACATCCAATAAATCCCGTTAATTTTTACTTCAATGACTTGAGTCCTGACGAGTTTGAGGAGATGATCGAACTTTCTAATCAGGCAAACCAATCCTTCGATTAACGTGCCATACAAAGAAAAAATAATTGAAAAGCTTTATTTCACCATTGGTGAAGTGAGTGAAATGTTTAGTGTGAATACTTCTCTAATCCGATTTTGGGAGAAAGAATTTGACGTTCTTAAACCAAAGAAAAACCGAAAGGGAAATCGACTCTTCACTAAGGACGATGTGAATAATCTGCATATTATTTTTCACCTTGTAAAAGAGCGTGGATTCACCCTAAAAGGAGCCAAGGAACAACTTAAATACAATATTGAAAAGGAAAAAAAGAAACTTGAAGTCGTAAAATCATTAAAGGCTTTACGCGGATTTCTTTTAGAGATTAAAGATGAACTTTAACCGACTTCCCTTGTTATACATTTCGAAACCCATTATTTTTAAATTATCATGAAGAAAACCTGGATCATTTTAGGGGCGATTGCCCTAGTTTTATTTTTAGCTTATTCGAGCATTAAGGGGACTTACAACAAGATGGTAGTTGCCGATGAAGCAGCCACTGGCGCTTGGTCGCAAGTTGAAAACGTATACCAACGAAGAGCCGACTTAATTCCAAACTTGGTAAATACAGTTAAGGGATATGCCGATTTTGAAAAGGAAACATTAACTGGCGTTATTGAAGCACGTAGTAAAGCAACAGGGGTTACCATTGACCCATCAAACATTACTCCTGAGGCATTGGCTCAATTTCAACAAGCACAGTCTGGATTAAGCAGTGCATTATCAAAACTTATGGTTGTTGTTGAACGCTACCCAGATTTAAAAGCAAACCAAAGTTTTCTTCAGCTTCAATCTCAATTAGAAGGAACGGAAAACAGAATTGCCGTTGAAAGAAGAAAATTCAATGAGATTATTCAAACGTACAATACAATGATAAAAAAATTCCCAACAACTTTCTATGCTGGTTTATTTGGCTTTGAGAAAAAAGGCTATTTCGAAGCTGATGCAGGCGCAGAAAAAGTTCCGGAGGTTCAATTTTAATTATGGCTAGAGATTTATTTCCAGAATCTGAAAAGAAAAGTATAGAACAGGCAATAAAAGATGCAGAAAAAATGACCTCTGGAGAAATTCAGGTTCATATTGAGCGGAAATGTAAAGGAAATCCCTTAGACCGCGCCTCATCACTTTTTGCTGAATTCGAAATGCATAAAACTAAACTTCGAAATGGCGTCCTTTTTTACGTTGCCATGGACTCGAAGCAGTTCGCCATTTTAGGTGATGCAGGTATTAATTCTAAAACGCCTGATGGCTTTTGGGATGAAATAAAATTGGCGGTTATTGAAGAATTTAAGACTGGTGGGTATTCAACAGGTCTTATTAAGGGGATATTAATGGCGGGAGACGCCCTAAAGACCCATTTTCCTTATCAAAAAGACGACATAAACGAACTTCCTGATGAAATATCATTTGGAAACAATTAATCCCATAACATGCTAAAAAGGCTTCTCCTTTTAACCTTATTTACATTTTCTTTCTCCATTGGGCTTAAAGCCGAAGAAATTCCAGAAAAACCCAATCCTCCAAGATTGGTTGTTGACGATGCTCGGATTTTAAGCGCCCAAGAACTTGGTTTTCTCGAACAAAAATTAAGAACCTATAACGACAGCACTTCCACGGAAATGGTTATTTATATAACCTCCACTATTGGAATGTATGATCAAGTTGATTTTGCACAACGGTTAGGTGAAAAATGGGGTGTTGGAAAAAAAGGCAAGGATAATGGTATAGTAATATTAGTTGCTGTCAATGACCGTAAAATGGCCATTGTAACGGGATATGGAATGGAGGCAACGGTAACAGATGCTGCCACAACTACCATCCGCGAAAGCTACATGAAACCAGCTTTCCGCCAACAAAATTATTTCCAAGGACTTGACGATGCAACTACGGTTATTTTCAAATTAGCCTCCGGTGAATTCACAGCAGATCAAGTGGCTCAGAAAAGTAAGCCTAATAAATCTTCGCTTTTCCTTTTTGTTATCATCTTAATTGTGATGGGTGTAAGTTTCTTTTCCAGGTATAAAAACGTCAAAAATCACCATATGGGTAGCGATTTATCGTTTTTGACCATACTTATGTTAATGAATTCGGGTGGTGGTGCAAGCCGAGGAAGAGGTTTCGATAATTTTTCTGGAGGACGAGGCGCATTTGGCGGCGGCGGAGGTGGCTTTGGCGGCTTCGGTGGCGGATCTTTTGGAGGCGGTGGTTCTGGCGGAGGTTGGTAATCACCAGTTGGCATAATGAAAATGGGGACTAAAAGCTTTGTCAACCGCTAATCCCCAAAATCAATAATTAAATTT
>JBLIKP010000067.1:0-13447 GCA_047635375.1 Sphingobacteriales bacterium
CTTATTATAGATCGATAAATTAGGGTTTTTCGCAATAATTATCTTTCCACTTACCTTTGTAGCATTGTCTAAGTCTGTTTCCTTAACTGTTGCAAAAAGTGCCGCAGCGTCTAAAAACCCTTTACCTGTTTTCAGCTGATTCTGCAAAAAATCAACATCAACTGTACTGGCCTCAATGGAAATTAATTCATTCACATGCAACTCAACTGGGGTTCCACGATAATCTCCTATTAACAACAACCCCTGCTCACCAGTTCCTGCACGCTGAAACTCATAAATTAGCTTCACATTGGAATAATTACCTGAGGAAATAAAGACCCGGCCAAAAGCCGCTTCATTTCCGTTGAGACTGATGACTTCTGTTATTGGAGAATAAGCCGTGGACAATCCATTATTCATTTGCCCACTGAAATTAACTCCGTCCACATGGGCATATCCTTCTTGCCATTTTACCAGGCCGTCATTTTTGGTAGACTGTTCAAGTTCAATTGTAAAATCGGCTTGCGCGACATTTTCCTCAGTACATGAATGGAAGAATATTACAAATATAAAACCAAGACATAATCTTCCTATCACACTTCCAGCAATCAGATTAAACCTTACCTTTATCATACAATCAAAGTTATAATATTTCAATTCAACATTACCCAATGAGGCTTTTTAAAGTCATAATAGTTTGCATCTTCACTTTTGCTGGATTTTTGGCAAAGGGGCAATCTCAGTTAACATTAATTAAGGAAAATCTTCCATTTGCAAGGAGCCTTGAATTAAAAGTAAAACCCAACACGCTTTATACCAACCTAATCCCCAATTTTACATATTCCTCCTTATCAATTGCTTTCGAAAATAAAGAGATAGACAATGCCTATATTTTCCTAGGACCAACACAAAAGGAAAGAATAATCTTTGATGAACATAACGTAGATTTCCATTCAGGATTATTAATTGCTGACAAAACACAGGAGGTATTTAGCTTCTTTAGCGGGAACTTTGAAGGAAAAGTAATTTTTAAATTACTTTTTGCTCCACCTGCAACAAAAGCATCAAAAAAAAAAGACCAAGAAAATGCTTTTTCCGAAGGAAATAAACCTGAGACAATAGATCAATCAATTTGGAGAGAAGGCCTCCCCGACCCTAAACCTAATCCAGACACTCATCAAGTTTACCATACAATAATTCATCACTCAGCTGGTTCAAATTCTGACAAAGATTACACCAAGGTTGTAAGAAACATTTACCTGTTCCACACCCAAAATAACGGCTGGGACGATATTGGATATAACTTTGTAATTGCTCAAAACGGACAAATATTTGACGGTCGAGATAATCAGGGTGTGGCCGATGAGGACAATATTAAAGGGGCTCATTTTTGTGGGAAAAACAACAATACCATGGGGGTTTGCCTACTTGGAAATTACGAAACAACCCAACCAACCGACGCTACTTTATCCTCCTTGGCGAACCTTCTTGCATGGAAATTTCCAAAGGAAAAGATTTCCCCATTCGATTATTTTCAACACCCAAGAAATACACAAAATGCCCTATATTTACCTGCGCTTGGCGGTCATAGGGATGGATGTTCAACCTTATGCCCTGGTGAAAATATTTTTTCAATAATTCCTGAAATAAAGGAAAAGGTTTGCTTAAAAATGGATAGCTGCCAGGTTCCAATTGCTTCAATTAAAAATGAAGATGGACCGAAAATAAATGTTTTTCCAAATCCTACCCGCGGAAAAATACAAATCATGTCTGAAAATCAAATAAACTCAATAAGTATATATTCTTTTGACGGAAGACTTATTCAAATTAAATCTGGTTCCTCTGAAATAGATTTAACCCCATTAAACGATGGAATGTATTTATTGAATATCCATTTGGAAAATGGTTTAGAAACCTTCCAAAAGGTACTAAAGCAAGATTAATACTCAACTACCTCAAAGGTTTTACTACTATTAAAAAGGAAGCTTTTTTTATCCTTTTCCACCACTAGGGTGATCATATTTTTTTGTTCGCTAATCTGGTCCATTAAAGCCGTATTTTCAATCTTCAATGACTTTAACTTAGGGAGTTTTTCACCCTCGAGATAAACCCAAGTCACATCATTATCAATCTCACGACCCACCATCTCAAACTCCACTTCTCTGCCATTTACTTCCGCCAGAATGTGCTTTTTTAAATAACCGAAAATCAAACTATCGGCTTTGGGGTGCTCTTTTTTAGAGGCAAGCCTTAAAGTGTCACCTGAATTCACCAAAATTACTTTTTCAAGGTCGTCGGTAAATAACTTTGTTGCAACTTCAAGTGTTCGAGACTTTGGTTTATATTCCACCTGAGTAAGGCTCACATAGAACTTGTGTGTGAATCCTGCCAAAATTGTTACCAAAATAAAAGAGATTATATAACGCATAATTTTTACCTTTAGACTTTGCCGCTTTCGTTGTTTGATGTCGGTTTGCAAAATTAGTTTAAAAATAAGAAAACACGTTGAGTACTTTTTGGGCTTTTTTAGAATTGGGTTTTTCCCACATTGCCGACGTAACAGCATACGACCATATGGTCTTTCTATTGGCGCTATGTGCAGGTTTGAGCCTGCAAGCCTGGAAAAAAACTTTATGGATGATTACGGCATTTACAATTGGTCACTCCATTACTTTGGCATTGGCCACTTTGAAAATTGTAACCGTAAACAGCGGAATTGTCGAGTTTTTAATCCCTACAACAATTCTTTTAACAGCCTGTTTTCAGGCATTTTTTCCTTCGCTTAACCGCGGAGGCAAGGTATCACGGGTTAGTTATGGGATTGTGATATTTTTCGGCCTTATTCACGGTTTAGGTTTTTCAGGCTATTTACAAAGCCTATTAGGAAAAGAAGCCACCGTTTTTACGGAATTATTATCTTTTAATCTGGGCGTAGAATTTGGTCAGATTGTAATTGTTGGATTAATATTAGGCACACAATTTTTGATTACTAGACTATTTAAATTAAGTCAGCAAAGTTGGACCCTTTTTGTTTCGGGAATGGCGGCTGGTATTTCAATATTATTAATGACAGAAACTAAATTTTGGTAAATATGATTAAAAAGTTCCTTTTACTTTCACTTGGTGCGTTTATGACCATTTCGGCAACAGCCCAAGAGAACATTAACACAAATAAATTTAGGCAACTAAAGCAGGAATTGGCGACCCCAAATTCTTATCGAAATGCGGCCGGTGCTCCAGGACATGAGTACTACCAAAATCAAGCTGACTACGATATGCAAATCGAGCTTGATGACGAAAAACAAATCATCCGCGGTAAGCAAACTGTAACGTACATCAACAATTCTCCTGATGCGTTGAACTACCTTTGGGTGCAATTGGATCAAAACATGCGTGCTCAGGATTCTGACACCAAGAAAATCCAAACAGGAAAGCTTGACGATAGAATGAACGTTCGTTCATTAAACGCAATGCATAGCGATTTCGATGGCGGTTTCAAACTAGATTACCTTACAGATACAAAAGGGAATAACCTTAACTATACGGTGAACAAAACCATGTTAAGAATTGACCTTGACGTTCCATTAAAAACTGGACAGTCTTATTCATTTAAGGTTAAATGGTGGTACAACATCAACAACCGTATGGAAATTGGTGGACGTTCTGGTTACGAATACTTCGAAGAAGACGACAACTACCTTTACACTATCGCGCAGTACTTCCCAAGAATGGCTGTATACAACGATGTTGAAGGATGGCAAAACAAGCAGTTCTTAGGTCGTGGTGAATTTGCCCTTCCTTTTGGTGACTACAAAGTGGCCATTACTGTTCCTTCTGACCACGTAGTTGCTGCAACAGGTGAGCTTCAAAACCCAGCTGATGTTTTAACTCCAGCACAAAAGAAAAGATTAGACCAAGCAAGAAACGCTACTGAAACTCCAGTTATCGTTTGTACTCAAGATGAGGCAATCGCTCGTGAGCCTGGACGTTCCTCAAAAACTAGCACTTGGGTTTTCAAGGCGAAAAATGTTCGTGACTTTGGATTTGCATCTTCTCGTAAATTCATTTGGGATGCAATGGCTGTAAAATTCGGTTCAAGAACCGTTATGGCAATGAGTTTTTATCCTAAAGAAGGAAACCCATTATGGGAGCAGTATTCAACTAAAGTTGTTGCGCAAACGCTTAAAACCTATTCAAAACACACTTTCGATTACCCTTACCCGGTAGCACAATCTATTCACGCCGCTGCAATCGGTATGGAATATCCAATGATTTGTTTCAACTATGGTCGTCCAGAAAAAGACGGTACTTACAGCGACAGAACGAAATACGGTATGATTGGCGTTATTATTCATGAAGTTGGACACAACTTCTTCCCAATGATAGTAAACAGTGACGAGCGTCAGTGGACATGGATGGACGAAGGCTTAAACACTTTTGTGCAATATCTTACTGAACAAGAATTGGAGCGTGGATACCCTTCTCGTCGCGGACCGGCATACATGATCACAAATTACATGGGTGGAGATAAAAACTTCATTAGCCCGATTATGACAAACTCTGAAAGTATTTACCAATTTGGTAACAATGCTTACGGAAAACCAGCTACAGCGTTGAATATCCTTCGTGAAACAGTTATGGGTCGTGAATTATTTGATCATGCTTTTAGAGAATATGCTCAACGTTGGATGTTTAAGCACCCAACTCCAGCTGATTTTTTCCGCACCATGGAAGACGCTTCGGCCGTTGATTTAGACTGGTTCTGGAGAGGTTGGTTCTACACTACAGACAATGTTGAAATTGGTCTTGATGATGTTAAATGGTTCCAAGTAAGTACTGAAAACCCTGAAATTGAAATGCCCATTTCTCGTGAAAGAGGAAATGAAAAAGAAAATCGTTTCATCGGAAACATCCGTAACAAAACTCAAATCAAGGAAACTTACAACGAAAAAGATCCTTCATTAAACGATTTCTACAACACTTACGATAAGTACGAAATGAGTATTCTTGACCAACAAGACTACGAGAAGTACTTAAAAGGACAGAGTGAAGAGGAAAAGAAATTCATGGAAATGAACATGAACTACTACCAGTTAGATTTCTCTAACAACGGTGGCTTAGTTATGCCAATCATCCTCGAATTCGAATTCATTGACGGAACAACGCAACGTGAGTTTATCCCAGCTGAAATCTGGAAAACCAACGACAAAAGCGTAAGCAAGGTGTTTGCATTCGAAAAAGGTGTTAAAGGAATTACCCTTGACCCGAACTTAGAAACAGCAGATACTGACCTAGAAAATAACTACTGGCCAAAACGTATGATCCCAACTCGTTTTGAGATGTACAAATCAAAAAGCCGTGATAGTGAAAATCCAATGCAACGTGCCTTACGTGCTGAGGAAGCAGCAAATCCTGAGAAAGACTAATTCTCTACAAAATATACGCCCTCTTCCTTTACGGAAGGGGGCTTTTTTTTGCCAAAATTTCTGAAGTTTACCCAGATTCCAAACTATTATCCGAAATTTGCAACTCACATTCCCAACATGAAAAACGAAAACTTCTTCGCCATATTCGTCTTGATATTCTTAACGTTTATTTGGGGCAGTTCTTTTATCCTAATAAAATTTGGCCTAGAGGTTTACTCTGCAACCGAGGTTGCATCAATGCGAATCTTCTTTTCATTTTTATGCCTGTTTCCGCTAATGGTAATGCAATGGAAAAAAGTCCCTAAAAAAGCGTGGGGACCGATTATGATTGTAGGTTTTATTGGGAGTTGCATACCCGCATTTATGTTTGCCTTTGGACAGACAAAGCTTTCAAGTTCAACCACGGGGGTGTTAAATTCACTAGTACCCATTTTCACTTTTATTTTCGGGGTTCTTTTTTTCAAGAATCAATTTAACGGACGGAAATTGGCAGGGGTTCTCATTGGACTATTAGGCGCAGTTCTATTAATCATTCTCCGCACTGATGGCTCATTCGACCCTAATTATGCATACGGGTTTTTCATAGTTCTTGCCACAATCTGCTACGGCACTAGCGTAAACGTGGTAAAGAATTACCTTCAAGATGTCCCTGCCCTTACCATATCAAGTATGAGCTTTTCGGTTATTGGAATTCTTTGCGGAATTTACCTTTTGGGCTTTACGGATTTTACTTCCAAAATCGTTTCAGGTCCAACTGAATTAAAAGCAGCTGGGTACATTTTTCTTCTGGCAGCATTTGGCACCGCCTTGGCATTAATTATGTTTAACAAACTAGTTCAATTAAAAAGCGCCCTTTTTGCCACCACTACAACTTACTTAATCCCGATTGTTGCATTAGGATGGGGTATTTTGGATGGAGAAGATGTGGGGCTCCTTCACCTTGTTGGAATGGGTACAATTTTAATTGGAGTTTACCTGGCTAACGTAAAACGTAAAGTAAGAACGACGGCCTAATTGTCCAACGCAATTACTGAAATTTCAACATTTACGTTCTTCGGCAACACCGAAACCTGAACACATTCTCTTGCTGGTGGTTTTTCGCCAAAGTATTGGGCGTAAACTTCATTAACCGCTCCAAAATTCCCCATATCTGAAAGAAAAATACTGCACTTTACCACATTATTAAAATCGGCGCCAGCCTCATTCAAAAGCGCTTTAATATTTTTCATTACAAGATGAGTTTCATCGGAAATATTATCAATTTCCAACTTTCCAGTTTCAGGATTTAGTGCAATTTGCCCGCTTAGGTAAATCATTCCTCCTGCTTTTACTCCTTGGCTATAAGGTCCAATAGGCGCCGGTGCATTCTTTGTATAAATAATTTCTTTCATCGTCTTTCTTCTTTATGCATTGAAGTTAATTAATTTGCAGCCAAGACATAAAAAAAACCTAAAATTACTCTATGCGAATTGGCCTTCTATTTGGATCATATAATCCCGTGCACCTCGGACATTTAATCATTGCCCAGCATATGATAACCCAAGAAGATATGGACGAAGTCTGGATGGTTGTTACTCCACATAATCCAGTGAAAAAACGATCTAATCTAATTAATATTTACGACCGAATAGAAATGGTTAGACTGGCTATTGGCGAGGAAAACATCAAATTAAAAGCGTCGGACCTTGAAGTAAATTTACCCACACCAAATTACACCGCAAACACACTTACCTACCTTCGCGAAAAACATCCTGAAAAGGAATTCTTCCCGATAATGGGAAGTGATAACCTAGAAACCCTTCATAAATGGAAAAATTATCAATCTATTTTAGAAAATCACGGGCTTTTAGTTTATCCTCGTCCAGGGTATTCCAATGAATCTGAAATTCTTTACAAGGAGAAAGTTCAGATTACCCATGCCCCAATGATTGAAATTTCTAGCAGTCAAATCCGCAAAAATATTCGGGAAGGTAAATCAATTAGATATTTGGTGCCAGATGTGGTAATCGAATTCATTACCAAAGGAGGGCTTTACGATTAGCCTAAATTTCCATTGGCAATATTAGCAATCATGACTGAAGCTAATGCTGCAGTTTCTGTACGCATTCTTTGATCTCCTAGCGTCACTTCCTTTGCACCCCAAGCTTTTATTTGATCAACTTCCTCTGGAGTAAAATCTCCTTCGGGACCAATAAATATGGTTAGGTTTTGGCTGTTGCCGATGGAGGACAATAAACTGGCTTTGTCACCTTCGTTGCAATGCGCAACGAATGATTGCCCGTCTGGTTTGCTGTCCAAATACTGAGACAAAGACAACGGTTCTTCCAAACTTGGCAAATAGGCTTTTAGGCTTTGCTTCATAGCAGAAAGAACTACTTTTTGCCCGCGATCAATTTTATAAACCGTGCGCTCACTGTTTTTGGTAAATATGGGCGAAATGGTATCAATTCCTATTTCTGTAGCCTTTTCTAAAAACCACTCGAAGCGAGAAAGATTTTTTGTTGGAGCAATAACTAGGTTTAATTTAAAGCTCCTTTTCCCAAAATCAAGCTTGGACTGCTCGATGGTCAACACAGATTTCTTTTTATGCGCAAGATTAACACTTCCTTTATGCCATCCCCCACAACCATCCACGACCACGACTTCGTCCCCAGGTTCTAGCCTAAGAACTTGCGCAAGATGCTTGCTCTCCTCTTCTGACAAGAGACATTCACCATTTGAAATTTGGGACGAATAAAATAAACGCATTTAGGTAAAACAAAAAACTTAACAATTACTTTAATATAAGTTAAAACCTTTTTAACCAATTGAAAGCAACCTATTTATAATTTTGGGGACTAAGTAATAAATCTAACAAAATGTCAGAAGTAACACTATGTTTATTTACAATCGGAGGGCTGGTAATGTTAGCGTGGTACCTAAGTCCGTTTGACATAAACTTTACAGAAAAAGAGGAAGATTAAATTTTAACCTTCCTCGTAATTTTCTACATTCCACCGATCATTTTTGATGGGTCAACCCATTCGTCAAATTCGGCTTCCGTTAAATATTCTAGTGCTAATGCCGCTGCCTTTAAGGTAGATCCTTCTTGGTGGGCTTTCTTGGCAATCTTCGCTGCTTTCTCGTATCCGATATGCGGATTCAATGCCGTAACCAACATCAACGAATTATCTAAATTTTCTTTTATTGCGCCATGATTTGGTTCAATACCAACGCAACAGTTCCTGTTAAAGCTTCTGCAAGCATCACCTATCAAACGAGCACTTTGCAGTAAGTTTGCCGCCATAACTGGTTTGAAAACATTCAGCTCAAAATGACCATTCATTCCACCAACATTAATGGTAACGTCATTCCCAAAAACTTGGGCGCATACCATAGTTAAGGCTTCGGCTTGAGTTGGATTAACCTTGCCTGGCATAATTGAAGACCCTGGCTCATTTTCAGGGATTAAAATCTCTCCGATACCACAGCGAGGTCCGCTTGCCAATAAACGAATGTCATTACCAATTTTCATTAAACTGGCAGCCAAAGTTTTTAAAGCTCCTGAAACTTCAACGATGGCATCGTGACCGGCTAAGGCTTCAAATTTATTTTCTGCAGTTATAAAAGGTAGGCCAGAAATCTCAGCGATTTTCTTAGCTACATTTACAGAATATCCTTTTGGTGTGTTAATTCCCGTTCCGACAGCCGTTCCGCCCAAAGCCAATTCTGAAAGATGAGCTAATGTGTTTTTTACTGCACGTAAACCGTGATTTAATTGTGAAACATAACCTGAAAACTCTTGTCCTAAAGTTAATGGCGTTGCATCCATTAGGTGAGTTCTCCCGATTTTGACGATGTTCATGTTTGCTTCAGCTTTTTTCTGAAGTGTATCACGCAATTCCTCCACGCCTGGAATGGTGCTTTCAATAATCATCTTGTACGATGCGATATGCATTGCAGTAGGATAAGTATCGTTTGAACTTTGTGATTTATTTACATCATCATTTGGATGAATAACTTTTGACTCATCGATAAGGGTTCCCCCGTTTATAACATGCGCTCTATTTGCAATGACCTCATTACAATTCATGTTGCTTTGAGTCCCAGAACCAGTTTGCCAAATCACTAAGGGAAATTGATCATCTAATTTTCCAGAGCGTATCTCTTGACATACTTTAGAAATCAAATCAGCCTTTTCTGCCGATAAAATTCCAGCATCAGCATTTGTAAAGGCCGCTGCTTCTTTAAGAATTGAAAAAGCATAAATAATTTCCAAAGGCATTTGCGCTTTATCTCCGCCAATTTCAAAATTCATCCTTGAACGCTGTGTTTGCGCGCCCCAATATTTATCGGCAGGCACTTTAACCTCGCCCATTGTGTCTCTTTCAATTCTATAATCCATTTTATTTTTATTGTGACGGAAATTTAACCGTCCGTTATCATCAAATTATTAGGAAGGCCAAAGATAAGGTTATCCATAAAAAATCAAGGAAATATATTGTTGAATAAACTTATTACTTGTTTCAACAAGTAATAAGTTTATTTGATACTTATCTTTACGGACCCTTAAACACAAAAAAAGTCTCCTTAAAACATGAAGAATCTCACCCTGGAAGCAAATCAACTAATCGAAGGCGTTTCGTTCTCCTTTCCCTCTTTTAAACTTACTGAGCAGGAAATTATTGATTTTGCTCTACTTCTTGATCCTCAAAAAATTCATATAGATAAAGCTTTTGCCGAAGCTTCGATGTTTGGCGGGATTATCTCAAGTGGAGCACATCCCTATCACGTTGCGCATAAAAAATATTGGATTCCACTGGCAGAAAAAACCTTTTTATGTGGGTTATACATTAGAAATTGGGATTTCCTAGCTCCTATTTATCCGGAGAAAGAAATACATCCAACATATTCAATAATAAAAGTTAATCCATCCGTCAAGGGCAATACTGCCGAAGTTCAATGGTTACTTGAATTTTTTGATTCAGAAAAAAACCTTCTTCAATCATTAGATGTAGGAGTTCTACATTCCATAAAGGGTTAGTTAGGCAGAAATACTGAGCTTATCCGAGGAGGGCTTTTAAATGTGATTGTTTTTGAGGGAGTGGCAAACTCAACATTTTCCTTCACCTCTAAACTAGAATCTACCTTAAAGCTAAATTTAATTACAAACACTAAAGTCACCAAAAGTAGTATTCCTTTAATTTCACGATATAACATATTTGCAAGTTTAGGTAGTTCTCTGACCCATAGATGTTTTTTGTGGTTGCATTTAATAAACGTGTTCTTTATCAAGAAATTGTGCCCTAATAATTAGGGCGGTTTTTGTAAAAGAATTAATTCCAATCTTGTTCATTCCCTGCTATTGTCAAGCAAAAACAATTTACTTTTATTAACTTTGCGCCAAATTCGCTGTAATTATGTTCGAAAATTTAACCGATAAGCTCGAGAGTGCATTTAAGTTATTAAAAGGTCAGGGGTCAATCTCTGAAGTTAACGTTGCCGAAACCATGAAGGAAGTCCGAAGGGCTTTGCTTGACGCCGATGTTAACTTTAAAATCGCCAAACAATTTACCGATAATGTAAAGGAAAAAGCTCTTGGACAGGGAGTTCTAACCTCCATATCTCCGGGTCAACAGTTGGTGAAAATTGCTAATGACGAACTTCGTGAGCTAATGGGCGGGCAAAAAACCGACCTAAACCTTAGCGGAAATCCTGCCATTATATTGATGTCTGGACTTCAGGGTTCAGGAAAAACCACTTTCACTGCTAAGTTGGCAAACCACCTTAAGTCAAAAGGTAAAAACCCGATGATGGCAGCTTGTGATGTTTATCGTCCTGCGGCAATCGACCAATTACACGTTTTAGGAGAACAAATTGGAACTCCAGTATACTCAAATAAAGAGGAGAAAAATCCTACCAAAATAGCTCAAGCTGCAATAAAAGAGGCTAAAGCACAAAATTGCGACGTTCTTATCGTCGATACAGCGGGGCGTCTTGCTGTGGATGAGGCGATGATGAATGAAATTGCTGACCTTAAATCGGCGTTGAAGCCAGACGAAATTCTTTTTGTTGTAGACGCGATGACAGGGCAAGATGCTGTTAATACAGCCAAAGCGTTTAACGACAAACTAAACTTCGACGGGGTAATTCTTACCAAATTAGATGGTGATACTCGTGGAGGAGCTGCTTTGTCTATTAAGACTGTTGTTGAAAAACCTATTAAATTCGTGGGTACCGGTGAAAAAATGGATGCAATTGATGTATTCCATCCAGACCGTATGGCGAACCGTATCCTAGGAATGGGAGACATTGTTTCTTTTGTTGAAAAAGCTCAAGAACAATTCGACGAAGCAGAGGCTGCCACGCTTAAAAAGAAAATTCACAAGAATAAATTTGATTTTAATGATTTCTTAAGCCAAATCGGACAAATTAAAAAAATGGGTAACCTAAAAGACCTTATGGGAATGATTCCAGGGGTAGGCAAAGCCATGAAAAACGTCGATATCGATGACGATGCCTTCAAAAGTATTGAAGCTATTATTCAATCAATGTCCAATGAAGAGCGCGAAAACCCAGAAATCATTGACGGATCAAGAAGAAAGAGAATCGCTTCTGGATCAGGAACTGACATCACCGAAGTAAATCGTTTGATCAAACAATTCGACGATATGAAGAAAATGATGAAGATGATGTCTAAGGGTGGCGGAATGAGCCAAATGATGCGCAACATGCCAATGGGAAAATAATAATAATACAATTAATTTCCCATTCTTTTGAATTTCAAATAATTAACACGACTTTTGCAATCCCTTAATTTTTAGGGGAACTACACATTTAATAACTATTTATTATGCCTGTAAGAATTAGATTACAAAGACACGGAAGAAAAGGCTATCCGTTTTATCACATTGTAGTAGCAGATTCGAGATCACCACGTGATGGTAAGTACCTCGAAAGGATTGGAGTTTACAACCCAAACACAAATCCGGCTACTATAGATCTTGACACAGAGAAAGCTGTAGATTGGATGTCCAAAGGTGCACAACCTTCTGACACTGCTGCTGCAATCCTTCGTTACAAAGGTGCTATGTTAATGAAGCACTTAAACGCTGGTGTTAAAAAAGGTGCCTTAACTCAAGATCAAGCCGACAAAAAGTTCACTGCTTGGATCGAAGAAAAGCAAAACAAAGTTGATGGTAAGAAGCAAACTCTTGCTGACACTGCTGCTGCACAAGCAAAAACTGTTTTTGACGCAGAATCTGCTGTTAACAAAACACGTGCTGAGGCTTTAGCTAAAAAACGTTCTGACTTAGCTGCTGTACTAGAAGCATCTGCGAAAGCTGTTGCTGCTGAGGCTGCTGGCGAAGAAGTTGCTGAAGAAGCTCCTGTTGCCGAAGAGGCTCCTGTTGCTGAAGCTGCTGCCGAAGAGGCTCCTGTTGTTGAAGCTGCTGCTGAAGAGGCTCCTGTTGTTGAAGCTGCTGCTGAAGAAGCTCCTGTTGTTGAAGCTGCTGCTGAAGAAGCTCCTGTTGCTGAAGCTGCTGCTGAAGAAGCTCCTGTTGCTGAGGCTCCGGCTGAAGAAGCACCTGCTGCTGACGACACAAAAGAAGAGAAAAAAGACTAATTCTTTCGATGAAAATAGACAACTGTTTTCATCTGGGAACTATTTCTCGCTCACATGGTAGAACTGGAGCTGTTCAAGTTAAATTGAACATTGACGCTCCTCATGATATCCAAAATTGGGGATCGGTATTTCTGGAATTAAACCAGAAACCGGTCCCTTTTTTTATTGAAGAAATTTCTGGAAATCTAAAAAAGGCCCTAATAAAATTTGAAGATATCGACACTCCTGAAGCGGCAAATAAGCTAAAAGGAACCAATATCCACATCCCATTAGATTTAATCGATCTTGAGGACGAAGAGAATCGTCCACTTGAAGCACTCGCAGGATTTTCAATCCTTTCGGCTAATAAACAAGAAGTGGGAGAAATTATTTCAATCGAAGAATACCCATCCCAATCAATGGCAACGCTGTGGGTTAAAGAACAGACAATACTTATCCC